>JAMDCE010000141.1:2006-9871 GCA_023489135.1 Chloroflexota bacterium | reverse complement strand
CTCCCCAGACTCCCGGTTCGATGAGCCAGTACTTACCCGCATTGCGACCATAATCCTTCACGAACTCATTGTACTCTTTGACATAGTCGAGATCGCTGTTTACACCGCTGGGATAGAATCGAGACATCACCTCATCCTTCGGACAATATTTGGTGGCCAGCGAGTTGGACTTCGTGCAAATGTTCACCCACGTACCCGATCCGGCGCCACCGTGGAGGATACATTTGTCCTTCGGCTCAGTCCCCTGGACAAACACTTCCGTCACCTTGGGGCAGTTTGGAGTAGCCAGCTGCCCTGAGAGCCGGCTGACCTCGACTTTGACGATCCCGGGTGGTTCCTGGAAGTCCGTCGGCAAATCCTGGTCGTCTGGCCCCTTGAGCAAGGCGGTTAGCTTGCTGTCTCCGTAGACTCTCTCCATAAAGTCGTGCCAGATTGGCGCCGCCCCCGTTATTCCCGAGATATGCTGCATCTCCTGGTTGTCCGTGTTGCCTACCCAGACCCCTGCCACCAAGCCTGGGGTGTAGCCCATGGTCCAGTTGTCTTTCCAATCATCCGTGGTCCCCGTCTTTGCCGCTGCTGGCCTGTCGAGCTTGAGGGGATTATCGACGCCGAACATAGGCTCCCGCGCCTTGTTGTCGGAGAGGATGTTGGTCATCAGGTAGGCCAACTGAGGGCTAACTACCTCCCGACCGGCCTTCTTTGGCGGTTGGTAGTCGTAAATGACCTTTCCATCTCTGTCCAAGACTTTCAATATACTGATCGGTCCGGTGTACCTTCCTTCGTTGGCTATCGTCGAGTAAGCAGTGGTAAGGTCCAAAAGCTTCACCTCGCCACCGCCGAGAGTCAACGACAGCCCGTAGTTTGACAATCCCCTCTGGAGCCCCGTTATCCCCAGGGAGTGCGCTAGATCTATGGTGTCCTGCAGTCCGGCATAACGCAAAACCTTCACCGCCGGGATATTCAGGGAATTTGCCAGAGCCAGCCTCAGGCTCACCGGTCCGTGATATTTCCTGTCGTAATTCTCTGGCACGTAAGGCTTGGACCCTGGACCCATATCAAATTCCGTCCTACTGTCCGCGATCAATGTCGCCGGATTCCAGCCCTTCTTGAAGGCCGCGAGGTAGGTAATGGGCTTGAAAGAGCTCCCAGGTTGTCTTTCCCAGGTCGCGATGTTCACCTCGCCGTCTATGCTCTTGTCGTTATAGTCCACACTTCCTACCATGGCCAGGATTTCCCCGGTCCCCGGCTTCATCGCCACCAGCGCACCGTTGTGCGCGTTGAACTCTTTCAACTGAGCGACCTGTTTTCGCACCACGTCTTCGGCGGCGGCCTGGAAATCTAAGTCCATGGTCGTGTAGACCGTGAGCCCTCCTTGGTTCACCATATCCGGCCCGTAGATTCCCTCGAGGACCTCCTTCACATAATAGACGAAGTGCGGCGCCCTCATTTCCGACTTCCTCTGCACGAAGTGGAGCTCTTCTGCGTCCGCAGCGGCGGCCCGCTCAGGGGTAATATACCCTTGTTTCACCATCAACCCGAGAACGATCTTCTGCCTCTGCTTGGCCGCGCGCCAATTCTTAGTGGGGTCGTAGGAAGAGGGGGCCTGGGGAAGGCCGGCCAGCATCGAACTTTCGGCTAGATCCAGGTCTTTGGACAGCTTTCCAAAATAGGACTGGGCGGCCGCGTCGATACCGTAGGCCAGGTTACCGTAGTAGACCTCGTTGAGATACATCTCCAGAATCTTGTCCTTGCTATATGTTCGGGAGAACTCTATAGCCAGCAACGCCTCTCGAATCTTCCGCGTCAGCGTCCTTTCATATTTCTCCTGCTTGAGAATTATATTTCGGACCAGCTGCTGGGTGATGGTGCTGGCACCGGAGGAGCCTTTGCCACTGTAGTTGATATAAACGGCGCGGACGATCGCTTCAGCGTCAACTCCGGAGTTAGAGTAGAAATTTGCGTCCTCAGTGGCGATGGTGGCCGTAATGACGTAGGGCGAAATCTCTTGCAAAGAGACGTAGGTGCGCATTCCTTCGGAGGAATCGTAAATCTCGTGAAGCAAATTGCCGTGCCGGTCATAGATCTTCGTGGTCTCGAAGCTTATCCCCTTGGCGCTGGCAATGGAAGGGAGGTCACGAGTAAAATAATTGTAGGCGCCGGCCCCCGCGGAGGCCATAAGAATCATCACCATAATCGGAATCCCGAGGAACGCCACGATAAAAAGACTCAACCAGATCCGGAGATGGGGTCGGTGATTGGACCCGTTGTGGTTACGCATCACGAAGACGGGCACTCGCCGGCCATTGCCCCTTTTCAACCGGCGCAGGCGTTCGGCCTTGGAGCCAGCGGCAGATTGGCCTCCCAATGAAAGGCGAGAGGGGGAAGCTGGAGAAGGAGGTGACTGTGCGCCATTCCTTACAATGAGTGGCCCGCTTACGATATCGGTAGCGCTTGATCCGTCCGAAGGACCGGCGACAGAATCGTCGCCTGGCGCTGGAACCTCGGGTATGTAAGAGTTATTCTCCGGTAGGCCGCCACCTACCCGACCCGGCTTTGCCGGGTCCCGCGGCTTTCTCGTCCGTTTCTTGGGCCTCTCAGCTTGTGGTTGGTTCTCGTCCTCAGCCATGGCCGTCCTTCTGCAACCGGAGAGTCGCCGGCAAAGTCAGTCTCTAGACGGAAAGAGAATTATTCCTCCACGGTCTGGCACGTTGACTATAACGTTTAGCTACAATAAACCGTTATCACTTCACACCACTGCCGCATAACCGAAACAGGGAAGAAACATGACATAAGCAGGCTACATTATACCATAGCTTCAGAATGCTTGGAATGAGGAGAATAAATCGATGATCGTTGGAGCGTGTAGACTGGAACTGAGCCTTCCCGAGGGACATTCATTGAAGGATAAGCGGATGGTCCTGAGGTCCGTCACAGCCAAGGTGCGAAACACCTTCAACGTTTCCGTTGCCGAAGTCGATACCCAGGATCTCTGGCAGGTGGCGACCCTGGGCATCGCCTGCGTCAGCAACGATGGGAGACACGCCAACGAGGTTCTCTCCAAGGTAGTGAACTACATCGAGAATCTAAGAAGCGAAGCGGAACTGGTCGACTACGAAATCGAATTGGTTCACGCTCTGTAATGCGCTCTTGCGGTTTGCCGCACGGGTCGCCTAGACTACGGTATAACCTCCGTCGATCGTAAGAGCATGTCCGGTCACGAAAGCAGACTCGTCGGAGGCCAGGTACAGGGCGCCATAGGCGATATCCTCTGGAGTCCCGATGCGGCCAATGGGATGCAGGGCGGCGGCCTTCCTGCGCGCCTCTTCGGGATCCGGTTGCTTATCGAAGAAATCTCTCTCCAAATAGTCGGTGCCGATGTAGCCCGGGCAGATGCAGTTCACCCGAATGCCAAAGGGAGCTAATTCCAGAGCGAGCTGCTTGGTAAGAGTGTACAAGCCTCCCTTGGAGGGGCAGTAGGCCGATTGGCCTGGGTCCACCACCCAGGCGAAAATCGAAGAGGTGCTGATGATAGAGCCACCACCGACCTTCTTCATCTCTGGCACGGCGTACTTGCAGCCCAACCAGGCCCCGCGCAGGTTGACCCGGATGACGGCGTCCCATTCCTCCGGCGTCGTGTCCTCTATGGATTTGACCAACTGCCGGCCCGCGTTGTTGTAAAGAATGTTCAGCTTGCCATAGGCTTCCACGGCCGTCTTTATCATGCGCTCCACATCCTCGGGGTTGCTCACATCGGTCTGCACGTAGATGGCGTCACCCCCGTCACTCTTGATGGAGCTGACGGTATTCTTCAGCGAATCCAAGTGCCGCCCCGCCACAACGACCTTCGCTCCCTCTTTGGCGAACAATTTCGCGCTGGCTCGGCCCATTCCCGTACCACCGCCAGTGATAACCGCGACTCTGTTCTCTAACCTCATTCCTAACCTCCTCTAATCTTCTTGCTGAAGCGCTGAGATCATCCTGAGTCAGGAACGCAAGCTGCCCAAGATGAAATGGGGAAAACGGAGACAGAAAAACGACGAGGAAACCGCCATTGGTAGGGCAAATTATATCATAAGCGGCAATATCTAGGATGCGCCAGTCCTGGCCGCCGCCCGTTTTGGGGTGGGGCATCGATTCGCGTCGATCCCCGTTGGGATTTGCCTCCCAAAGGGTCCCATCCTATAATGGGCGAAACCGCCGGAAGACTCTACCCGCTACCTATTGGAGAATCTTGCTGCGCTGAAAGGGAAAAGGGAGAGACATGGATAAACTCATTGTATCCGTCGCCGTGACGGGAAGCTGGCCTACTCGGGAGAAAACGCCATACTTGCCCATTACACCCGAGGAGATCGCTCAATCGGCCATCGACGCGTGGCGCGAAGGGGCCGCCGTCGCCCACATTCACGTGCGCGATGAGAACGGCAAAGTCAACTGCGACAAAGCCCTTTATGCCCGAGTGGTCGAACTGGTCCGCGCCGCCGGATGCGACATTATTCTGAATTTGAGCACGAGCGGTGGAGCTGGAGCGGCCAGCGAGGAGGCCCGGCTGGATGTGGTGTCTTTGAGGACAGAACTGGCCTCCTTCGACGCGGGCACCATGAATTTCAACGACCGGATATTCTACAACTCCCCGGCTTTCCTAGAGCGGCTGGCCAAGCGCATGCTTGATGAAGGGGTAAAGCCGGAGATCGAGTGTTTCGACGTTGGGATGATCTATAACGCCCTACGCCTGGCCGAAAGGGGGTTGATCGACCCCCCTCCATTCTTCCAGTTCGTTCTAGGCGTCAAAGGCGGGGCGCCGGCCACGGCCAAGCAACTGCTGCACCTGGTGGAGTGCCTTCCACCAGATGCTCCCTGGTCGGTGTGCGCCGTCGGTTCAGGCCAACTGCCGATGAATCTGCTGGCGATAGCAATGGGTGGCCATGCCCGGACAGGTATGGAGGATAACATTTACTATTCGAAGGGTGCGCTGGCCAAGAGCAACGCTCAGTTCGTGGAGCGGCTAGTCAGGTTCGCCCGAGAATACGGTCGTGAGATTGCCAATCCCAGGGAGGCCAGAAAGATCCTGGGTCTTTCTCCTGAGCCCAAACCCTAACCGCCGATTCGAGCTTCAACAAGGCCATCGATCATTAGGCCCTCAGTTTGTGTATCATATGTATAGCAAAGTAAGGAGGACCAGATGAAAGCTCTCACCGAATACCTTACCTTCAACACAAAAAAGCAGCGGGAATACATAAACATCACCTCGGAGGTGCAGAAGGCGGTGGCCAAAAGCGGGATAAAGGAGGGGATGGTCCTGGTAAGCGCGATGCACATCACCGCCGGCGTCTACGTCAACGACGCCGAGTCCGGGTTGATCCAGGATATCGACGAGTGGGTCCAGAGACTGGCGCCCCAAGGACCCGACTACCGGCATCACCGCACGGGCGAAACCAACGGCGACGCTCACCTTAAGAGCCTCCTGGTCCACCATCAGGTGATAGTTCCGATCACCGCGAGCCGGCTGGATTTGGGCCCCTGGCAACAAGTCTATTACGCCGAGTTTGACGGTCAGCGCCCCAAGCGAGTGATCATCAAGGTGCTGGGGGAATGATTTCTTGTTGCATTCACCATTTCACCGTGCTATAATGGGGCGTAGGGTGTCTTCACGACTGTAAGCAGTGCTATGCTTGGTTCGGCCACGAGGAGGTGGCACACGGGCTGGTTACAGAAAGGGCTCGCTTACCTCACTCCTCATTATCGCAAAGCGTGAATCTGCAGCGTAAGACCGTTTCTTGCCCACCAATGGCGGCGATCTCCCAGACGCCACGACCGACCCCAAGACTACATCGTTTTCCGCAGTAGTGTTACTTCATCGAGTGAATACAATATCTGAACCGCAAGCTGAACGACGAGAAGGAGAATGCCATGACCTACCCAATCGCAAAGGACTTGATGCAGCAGGATATCGATCATCTTGTCCACCCGGTCACCAATCTGAGCGAGCACGCCCAGGTGGGGCCCAAGGTTTTCGTCAAGGGCGAAGGGGCCATACTCACCGACATTCACGGCAATGATTACATCGATGGCCTGGCCTGCCTCTGGAACGTTACCGCCGGCCACGGCCGTAAAGAACTGGCCCAGGCCGCCTTCGACCAGATGTCCACCTTGGGTTTCGCTTCTTCCTTCGGTGGATTCTCTCATCTGCCTTCGATCAACCTCTCGACGAGGCTGGCGACCCTTACTCCCGGCACTCTCAACCATTTTCAGTTCACTTGCGGAGGGGCTGAATCCAACGAGACCGCCTTCAAGATGGCTAGATTCTACTGGAAGCTCCGCGGCGAAAACGATAGGGTCAAGGTCATCTCTCGTCGCAACGGCTATCACGGCATCACCATCGCCACGATGAGCGCCACCGGCATCCCGGCCTATCATAAGATGTTCGAGCCCATGGCTCCTGGCTTCGTCCACACCGCGGCCCCCTACTGCTATCGCTGTGAATTCGGCAAGACCTATCCCAACTGCAACCTGGAGTGTGCTCAAGCCCTGGAGGAGACCATCCTGGCTGAAGGACCAAACACGGTCGCCGCCTTCATCGCCGAGCCGGTGATGGGAGCGGGTGGAGTTATCATTCCACCCAAAGAGTACTTCCCCAAGATCAGAGAGATCTGCGATAAATATGAGGTTCTCTTCATTGCCGATGAAGTCATCACTGGCTTTGGTCGCACGGGAACCTACTTTGGCATTCAGAACTGGAATGTGATTCCCGACATGATGACCATGGCTAAGGGCATCACCAGTGGTTACATTCCCCTGGGTGCCGTGGCCGTGTCAGACAGGATCAACGATCAATTCGTGTCCGGTCCGCCCGATGTCTCCTTTATGCACGGTTACACCTACAGTGGGCATCCCACCTGTTGCGCCGTCGCCCTGGCCACTCTGGACATCATCGATCGAGAGAAGCTGCCTCAGCAGGCCAGGGAAAAGGGCCAGGTGCTATGGCAGAACCTACAGCAGCTAAAGGAACTATCCCTGGTGGGAGAGGTAAGATCCCTGGGGCTAATAGGTGCCGTGGAACTAGTGCGCAGCAAGGACAGCAAAGAGAAGTTTACACCGCCACTAACGGCCGAGAGACAGGTTATCGCAGAATGCTTCAAGCGAGGGCTGATCTGCCGGCCGTCGCCAAATGGCATCGCTGCCGGCCGTCGCCAAATGGCATCGCGATGGCGCCACCGCTGGTGATTTCCGAGCAACAGATCGTGAAAATGGTCGAGATTGTGGGTGAAGCCATTGAAGCAGCCACCCCTGCGCTTCTGGAATCCTAGGTATTGTGTTTGTAGAGACGCAGCCTGCTGCGTCTCTACATCGTCCTTGTTGCGCCTCTACGACCCCGTTGAGACCGTACCTTAATAAGACAACGCTAATGACCGAGCTACAAATTCGAGGAAGTCCTCTCCAATACCCAAGGGCAGAATCCAAGTTAGAGCCTTTTTACAGATGGTTGCACCCGCCAGGGTGTTTGCCATAAAGAACCCCGTCACAATCCCGGACGTTGCAAACCGTAGTCAAATTCTTTCACAAGGAGGTTCTCAGGTGACAGAAGCAACAGAGATGACCGGAGCAAAAGCGGTAGTAAAAACCTTGGAGACAGAGGGGGTGAAGCTCGTCATCGGCTACATGGGTCACACCAGCCATGAACTCGCCGACGCCATACTGGACGCGCCTGGCATTCGCACCTTCCATCCCAAGACCGAGCTTACCGGATCTTTCATGGTTGATGGCTACAACCGCATCGCCGGTAAGTCCGAGTGCGTTGGCGTGTGGCACGGCCCCGCCACCCCGCAGCTTGTTGGCGGGCTTGGTGGGTAAGAAACGGTCTTACGCTG
>JAMDCE010000141.1:633-1996 GCA_023489135.1 Chloroflexota bacterium | reverse complement strand
AATCAGAGAGGCTTCGGACCTCTCCAGGACACCCCCGTCGCCGAGATGTGCCGGCCATTCACCAAGTTCTCCTTCCGAATCGATAACCCGACGGTGATACCGTCCATCGTTCAGAGGGCTTTCCGGCTAGCCCAGCAGGGACGACCCGGCCCGACGGTCGTCGAGATTCCCTTTGACTTGTGCGTCAACAAGACCAAGGTCAAGATTCCACCAGCGAGCCAGGCGGCTGAGCCGCTGGGTAAGATTCCTCCCGATCCCAGGCAGATCGAGCGCGCCATCGCCTTGTTAGCCTCAGCGAAGAGACCGGTTATCTTAGCCGGCGGCGGGGTGGTGATTGCCGGGGCCTCCGCAGAGCTGCGAGAACTCTCTGACTATCTGCAGCTCTACGTCGCTACGTCCTCCACCGGCAAAGGCTCCATCTCCGAAGATAGCCCTCTCGCCCTGGGAGACGCGGGCACGATGGGCTGGAAGTGCTCCAAGGAAGCTCTGGATGAGGCCGACGTGGTCCTGGCCATCGGTTATCGATTCTCTGAGTTCGGCTACATCCAGCAGTACAGCGTCGACCCCGACTGGAAGCTTATCCACGCCGATGCCGACCCCGCCGAAATCGGCAAAGTACTTCCGGCAACCGTGGGCATTGTTGGCGATGCTAAGCTGGTCCTACAGGCCATCGTCGCCGAGGCGAAGGCCAAGTTGAAGAAAGGTCAATTCGCCGACACCGAGTGGTCCAAGAAGCTTGCCAACAGCCGCTCCACCTGGCTGGCTGAACTGGAAGAGAAAATGGCTGACGACCACAGCCCCATCAGCCCCTACAGGCTGGTCCGGGACATCAGAGCGGTCCTGCCAGAGAACGGCGTTTTCCTGACCGACTGCGGCAACAACCAGTGCTGGGGCATCCACGCCTTCAGGACCCGCCAGCCCAAGACCTTCTTGCACCCGGGCGGCTACGGTCACCTCGGCTGGGCCTTCCCAGCAGCTATGGGCGTGAAGCTCGCTGCCCCGGATCGACCAGTGGTAGCCTTCACCGGAGACGGTGGATTCCACTACTCCCTCCACGAGTTGGGCACGGCCGTCGAGCAGGATATCCCGGTGGTGATCGTCGTTCTCAATGATGGCAAGCTCAACACCAACCGCCAGGTGCAGCAGTTTATGTTCGACAACCGGGTGGTTTGGACGGAGTTCAAGAACCCTGACTTCGTCAAGCTGGCTGAGTCCTTTGGCGCTGGCGCACGCCGCGTCGAGAATCCCGCGGACATCAAAGCGGCTGTTGCGGAAGGTCTCAACTCCGGCAAGCCCTTCCTGGTTGACGCCGTAATCGATTCCTCGGTGGTCTTCCCGGCGACCGGTCATTGGACTCCACGCT
>JAMDCE010000141.1:0-623 GCA_023489135.1 Chloroflexota bacterium | reverse complement strand
CGATTCCGCCGACCAGCACCCTCGCCCAGGTGAGCCGGTTCACCCTCGACCAGCAACTGGTCGAGATCAAATGCACGGCCACGGTCTAGCTGAGACAGAAGTCAATATCTCACCGGCGGACCTTCCGGTGGGCGTTGATAATAGCTTCCTCGACCCAGGGATTATCGGGAGGGCAACCGCGCACCCAGAGGCCCTTCCGTTTGCTCTTAGGTACGCAAACGCCCACGGTCACGACGGCGTCCTCTGGAACGCCGTCAGGAATATCCACGTCACCCACGAGCACGGTGACGCCCTTTAAGTAGCCGAGTTGGCCCAGATCCTGCATTTCCACCAGGGAGCTTTGGACCAGGCCCTTGCAGCCGGTGCAGGTTTCCTCGCCATAATGGACGGAGAAATCCTCGACGCGATCGATCTCGCAATCGTTGCACGCTGGCAGGAACGGGTGGATCAGGTCTTCCACCCTCTCACCCCGCACTTCAATCTCGGCTCGACTGGTTACGCCGAGACCGCGCTCGGCGGCGTGGGCGATGATCGGCACCTCGCCCGGGGAAACACCCATGATCTCGCTGGCGATGCTGTCCAGGGCGACCATGTCCCGGCTGGCGATCCGAAGGCCCAGGGGA
>JAMDCE010000266.1:5726-9913 GCA_023489135.1 Chloroflexota bacterium | reverse complement strand
GGTCCAGCTGAACGAGCGATTGGCGGCCCTGGGAATCGCGCCGGTGCACAGAAGCATGACCGCCGTCGAGTTTCTGCGCCGTCAGGAGGTGAGCTACTCGGCAATACGTGAGCTGATTCCATCGCCGGAGGCGCTGGACGAGGCCGCGGCGGTCCAGGTGGAAATAGAAGCCAAGTACTCGGCCTACGTTGACAAGCAGCGCCGGCAGGTCGAGCGTCTCTCGCGCTTCGAGCAGCGTCGCCTGCCGGACGACCTGGACTACGATGGGGTAGTCGGCCTGCGCAACGAGGCTCGCGAGAAGCTCAAGAGCCTCCAGCCCATGACCGTTGGACAGGCTTCCAGGATGGCCGGTGTGACGCCGGCAGACATCTCGATTCTACTGGTACACCTCGAGAAGAGAAGGAGAGCCGCGCCCATCGCTACCGAGGGGCTTTAGCGACCCCGCCCTTGAATCGCTCCCTAACGATATCCCCCAGGGTTGGAGTGCTCAGCTCTTTCAACGTGTAGCGTGCTATCACCAGGGGGGCGCTCACCTTCATTATTTGGCGCAGGTCGATGGGCGTGGCCACCACCACGGCGTCGGCCGGGGTGCGGTTGATGGTCTCCTCCAATTCCTCTATCTGGCGCTTGCTGTAGCCCATAGCCGGGAGGAGCGCTCCTATGTGGGGATACTTGTTGTACACCTCGACGATCGAGCCCACGGCGTAGGGGCGTGGATCGATGATCTCGCTGGCCCCGTTGAGGCGGGCGGCGATGGTCCCGGCGCCATAAGGCATTTCGCCGTGGGTGAGGGTCGGACCGTCCTCCACCACCAAAACGCTCTTGTCGGCGATGAGCTGAGGCTTGTCGACCTCCACCGGCGACGCCGCTTCGACAATGGTGGAGGAGGGGTTAAGCCCGCGGGCGTTGTTCCTGACCGTTTCCACATCCTCGCGCCGGGCGGTATCGACCTTGTTGATGACAATGACGTCGGCCATGCGGAAATTGGCCTCGCCGGGATAGTAAGAGCGCTCGTGGCCGGGGCGATGAGGATCGGCCACCACGATGTGAAGGTCGGGGCGATAGAAGGGCAGATCGTTGTTGCCGCCGTCCCAGACGATGACGTCGGCTTCCTTTTCCGCGCTGCGCAGGATGACTTCGTAGTCAACGCCGGCGAAAACGACGTTCCCCGCTTCTATGTGATGTTCGTACTCTTCGCGCTCCTCGACGGTCACCTCGTAGCGGTCGAGGTCCTGCATCGAGGCGAACCGCTGGCAGATTTCCTTGGCGAGGTCGCCGTATGGCATTGGGTGGCGTACGACGACGACCTTCAGCCCGAGCTGTCGCAATACGGAGGCGATGTGTCGGGATGTCTGGCTCTTGCCGGCCCCGGTCCTCACGGCGCAGACGGCGACCACCGGCACAGCCGCCTTGAGCATAGTGGCGTCCGGGCCCATCAACTGGAAATCGGGGCCGAGAGACAGTATCAGGGAAGCCTTATCCATCACGTACTGATGAGAAACGTCGCTGTAGGCGAAGACCACCTGGTTCACCTTGAGGTCGTGGACCAGCCCGGGGAGGTCTTCTTCGGGGAAGATAGGAATGCCGTCGGGATAGAGAGGGCCCGCGAGCATCGGGGGGTAGACGCGGCCCGCGATGCCCGGAATCTGGGTAGCGGTGAATGCTACCACGCGATGAGCCGGGTTGTGGCGGAAAAACGTATTGAAGTTATGGAAATCGCGGCCACCCGCGCCCATGATTATCGTCACGATTGGTTCTGGCACCTGGATGATCCCTCCACCTCGTTAATACCCTTAATACCCTTGATTTGATTATAAGCCAGGAGGGCGCTCGTGTGTCAAGTCAAGGAACTAGGCGCTTGAGCGAGCGGGGCGCGATTTGACAGGAAAATCAGCAATCGGCTATAATTGGAACTTGAAGTGAGGCGCTAGGCCTCACTTTGGCGTATGCGGGCCGTTAGCTCAGTGGCAGAGCACCTGACTTTTAATCAGGGTGTCGTGGGTCCGAATCCCACACGGCTCACTTTCCTCGCAAATAGACACCATAACTGTAGTTTTGGCTCCTCTGCGCAGGTGCGCTGTTAGTGACAGATGAGACGTCGCTAACCGTTCCCCGGGGTGGCTTTCCGGTTGCGTGCTCACCAGGAGTCTGTGAGGCGATGTCGGTGGTCGAAGAATCGGAATCAGGATTGGTGAACCACGCGCGGGCGATCGTATTCCCGAGAGCGAGGTCGATCGGTTCCTGATGAGATCGGAGAAGGCGAGTTGAGCCTGTGAGCCCGAAACTACCGCGTTACGGCAACTGAAAAGAGCTGTACCGCGAGGTGCTCAAGGACCGCGGTGAGCCTATCCCCGACGAGACGGAGCGACGGCAGGCCATCACCATAGAGGTGGCGGCATAATCGTAAGTCAGACAGCGACGCGGAAGCCGACCGCGCTGTACTTCCGGTCGGCTTCCGTCTCCGGGATCTCTCAATCCCCCCTGCCTTCGGCCTCTTAAGGCGACGGCATTTCGCCCAGCGTTACCTGAACGCTCGATTGCTGCCCGTCGCGGAGTATCGTCAAGGAAATCGTGTCTCCTACCTGGTGGGCGTTTATCGCCTCTGCCAGCGCCGATTCGCCGTTCAATGCCTTGCCGTCGATCTCGGCAATAACGTCTCCGTTCTGGAGACCGGCGCTAGCAGCCGGCGACCCGGCGACGACGCGCCTCACCAGCGCTCCCGTCGACTGGGGGATGGACAAGCGGGCCGCGATGGCCGGGGTGAGCGGAACGTAGCTAACTCCCAGGAAGGGATGGACCACGCGCCCGGCCGACACCAGCTGGTCGGCAATCGGCTTGGCGGTGGCAATGGCCACCGCGAACCCGATCCCTTGAGCCTGCACCCCCGGCTCGGCCTGGCCCGCCACCAGAGTGTTGATCCCAATCACCTGGCCCGCCAGGTTGACCAGAGGGCCACCGGAGTTGCCGGGGTTGATGGGGGCATCGGTTTGGACCACGTTGAATAGGAATGGCCCGGCGCCTCCGGTTGGCCCGCCCGGTTCCTGAACGGTTCTGCCGAGGGCGCTCACCACGCCTGCCGTGACCGTGGGCCCGCCGGGCAGCGCCAGGGCATTGCCAATCGCCACTACCCAATCACCCACTTGCAAGAGACTGGAATCGCCAAGCTCGGCGACCGGCAGGCTCCCGTCATCGTGCACCTGGATCACGGCCAAATCCGTTTGCGGATCTTGCCCGACGATCTTTGCCGGAAACGATCTCCCGTCCGGTAGAGAGACGAGCAGACGAGCAGGTTTTGCGCGCCCTCCACCACGTGATTATTGGTCAGGATGTATCCCTGCGGATCGTAAATAACCCCCGAGCCCACGCCCGCGGGAACGGTGAATGACTGGTTGAACTGATCTACCTGGACTTGCTCGTTGGTAATCTGGACCACCGCCGGCTTGACGCGCTGCGCCACATCACGAATTACCGTGGTGAAATCGCCCACCGCCCCCGACGTCGAGTTTGAGTCTGACGAAGGGGTGGCGACCGGCGGAGCGCTTTGTGCCGTGGCAAAGGGCGAAAGCGCCAAAGGATTGGATGCAAATCCAATCGTGAGAACGATCAGGAGAGCCACCAGAGCTCCTCCCATCCCGATGCGGATCATCTTAAACATGTTCACCTTGCCCTCCTTGTGGAAGCTGGACTGTTTTACTCAAGATGAACTGTAGCAACACACGTGCCAGGCGGTAGGGAGATAATCAGAATTTAACCCCGATTTAACAGTAATTTGAAGAAACGCGGCTTCCGGCCCGCTCCATTAGTAGGATTATGATGTCCACCTGTGGCATTACCTTGCGCAACTGGGCTCCAGGTGCTTGACTCACGGCTGGCTAAGTGCTACTATTCTATTGTGTTAGCCGTCATCGATCACTTGTACCCGCGGCGCGCACTGGAAAATGGGTCTGCGAGGAGGTGCCCATAATAGGGGGCCTCTTTGTGTTTTTCAGGCGCGCTCACTTCTGCGACGTGAACTCGTAGCCGCGATCTTCCACGTTTCAAACTGGGATCAGGCCTCCGATCTGGTGTCTCTTTGGCGTTGAAGATGAAACCGTGAGGCACGTGTTCAGATGATCGATGGAGCCCGGTTCCGATTCATTCCCCGCAGCATCCGCGGCCTGCAACTCATGATGCTGCTCGTCGTACTC
>JAMDCE010000266.1:0-5716 GCA_023489135.1 Chloroflexota bacterium | reverse complement strand
ACTACACGAGGATAGCCGGACGCGACCGCAGCCCTGTGGAAATGCTCCTGAGTAGAATCAGACGGCTCCTCCCTCGAAGCGTAAGGGGCACAATGATTCTGCTGGTGCTCGTCGTCCTCGTCCCCATCCTGCTGGCACAGGCCGGTCTCTACTGGCGACGGTTCGAGGTGCGGCGAGCACAGGAATTTCAGGCCAATCTCGAAGTGGCTCGATCGGCAGGCGTGGCTGTGGAAGGCTACGTGAGGGATGTGACCCGCGTCGAGCGGGCGCTGGCTATGAGCATCACCATCGAAAACCTTCCGGTCGATCAGATTCCCCATTATCTGGCCGCCGCCGCGGGCATGTACCTTGCTGTTGGTGAGTTCGACTGGTTGGACACGCGGGGCCGGATCGTAGCCTCCAGCAATGCCAGGGCGATTGGACTCGATGCCCAAGAGAGTGATTATTTTCAGGAGATCGCTCAAGGACGACAGACAGCCGTCAGCAATCTCTTCCCGGCCCCAGACGGAGGCATGCCCGTCTTCGCCATAGCGCAGGCCGTGCGCAGTGCCGAAGGTTCCTGGCAGGGCGTCATCGTGGCGCTCGTGGACGCTCAGCGCCTGGGTGTGCTGGAGATCCCCATCGAGCGAGGCGGGGACGCGGCCGTGGCCATCATTGATGAAAGAGGCTTCCTGGTATATCGCTCTCCCGAGGTGGAACGCTCGTGGGAACAACGAAACCTGCTCCCCACGCAGCCCTTGATCCGCAAAGCGCTGGCCGGAGAGGAGGTAACCGGAACTTTTGTTTCGAGTATGGATGGGCGCGAAAGAATGGCCGGGTTTGTTCCCATTCGTTCCATCGGCTGGGTGGCTTCGGCCAGCATCCCCGTGTCACGGGCGATGGCCCCGGTGATGCAAGACCTTCTTGCCGAGATCGGTACTCTTCTGTTCATCGCGACTTTGGCCTTCTTGGTGGCGATGAGGCTAAGCCACAGCATTACCGCCCCCATCGAGTATCTTCAGAAGCGGGCGCTGGGCCTTGCCCACCAAGAGCCAACCCCCAGTGCGAAGGCAGCCGGCCCAATCGAGCTGGAGCGATTGGCCGAGGCCTTCAGCGAAATGTCAGAGGAAATTCAAACTCGTGAGCAGCGGATACGACAGATCAACGAACAGCTCGCCGTCTCCACCATCCGATCAAGAGAGCATGCTGAAGAGACAGAGCGACGGGCAGAAGATCTGAGGAAGTTACAGGAGCAGCGCGAGGATATGATCCGGGCCGTCTCCCACGACCTGCGAAACCCTCTCTCCATCATCATGGGCCACGCTCAGATTATCGTGCGACTTGGAGAGACCGTCGCTGTGCGCAAGAGCGCGGAGGCCGTTATCACGGGGGCTCAGCGAATGAACGCGATAATACAGGATATGGTGGATTCGGTCCGCTTCGAGACCGGGCAGCTAAAACTGGAAAAGGCGCCGGTGGACGTGAGGTGCTTTGTGGCCGAGCTGCTGGAGCGGGCCGGCGCCATGATGGAGGCCGGGCGAGTCAGGGTAGAGATTCCGGGGGACCTGCCCCTTATCCCGGCCGATCCCAACCGCCTGGAGCGCATTCTTATGAATCTGCTAAGCAACGCGCTGAAGTACGCTCCTCCGGAGACCGAGGTGCTGGTTAAAGCGCAAAGGTTAGACTATGAGATAATGGTCTCTGTGTCCGATCGCGGGATAGGAATTGCGCCGGAGGACATCTCGCACATCTTCGAGCGCTTCTATGAGCCTAGGGCGGGTCGGAAGGCCGGGGGTGTGGGTCTGGGGCTCTACATAAGCAGGATGTTCGTCGAAGCGCACGGCGGACGCATCTGGGTAGAGAGCGCAGTGGGCAAAGGCAGCACCTTCCGCTTCACCCTGCCCATTAGCTAGGATATCCTTGCTAGTCGCGCTGTCTCCTACCTGAAAGCGAGAGAGCCGACCGGTCCCTGCTTCCGGTCGGCTCTCTCTAATATGAGGGAAGATGTCCCACCCTGAAAACGTCCCGCCCAACCCCGAGCGCCCCGTGACATCTTCGCGCTTGTTATCTGTCGGGGGTATTATAGCCAAAGGTCATTAACGAGCTATTATGGAAGTGTTAAGTTTTGGTCAACTTATGCCGGTAACCGCGTAGGTGTTGTTTTCAAACACGCTCCTATCGACGTTCATAACCCACCCGGCGTATCCGCCCAGCGTCGTATAGTTGTTGGTGAAATTGGAGTCTGCTACGCTTACCGGGCCGCCGTTCCAGCAACATTCCACGTAGAGGGCCGTTGAAGAGTTGGAGAAGTCGGCAAAGGAATATAATGATATGGAAGACTTACTTCAAAACTTCAATAGCTTGCGGCACTTAGGGTCTTGCAAAACTGCCTGCAATGTGCATAATAGAGCATGCCATAAAGGCGGATGGAACAGGATGTTCCATACCAATACTAAGGGAGGAGTGGACACATGGAGAACTTCGTACGGCGGCTCTTCACCGACGCGGACTTTCGGGCGGAATTCCTCTCGAGCCCGGCCAGGGCCATCGCCAACAGCGGGCTGTCGACCCACGAACGCGACGCTGCCACGCGCGTTTCCCCGGGGCTGGTCGCCGCGCTCAGCACTCCCAACGGGACTCAGATGAGAGTGGAGCCGTTGATCTGGAGCTAGCGTAGAGTGGCCGAAAGAGCCGGGCAGTTTTACGCGGACGTGCGCCTGGACCTGCTGAGTCTGCTGCAAGGGCAGCGGCTTTCAGAGGATTTTGAGCGCGCCGTTCACCTGGCTCTGTCATCCGATGGTAAAGTGCTCTCGCCGGCTCCCCGTTCCAAATGGCCGCTCCTGCCGCTGCTGCCCTGCTGGGGCGCAGGTGGGGATTGGCGGAGCGCTTTACCGTTGGCCACCGCCGCGGAGCTTGTGGGCGCTTCCTCGGATCTATTCGATGAGATCGAAGACGGGGATGACAGTCCCATCACCGGCGCCGTCGGCATCCCGCGAGCCGTAAATCTCGCCTCCGCGCTGCTCGCGCTGGCCGGTCGCTCGTTGAGCCGGGCTCCGGAGTCTGTGAGCGCTTCGGTGTGGTTCGGCATTGTCGGAGCGGCGGATGGCCAGCATCAGGACCTGGGAGGCCGGCCCTCCAGTCCGGAAGAGTACATGGCCCTGGTGGATCGGAAATCAGCGGGATTGATTTGCTCCTTGTGCGCTGCCGGTGCGGCCATGGCGGGCGCCGATGAGTCACGAGTGGCGGGGTTCGCGTCGTTTGGCCGGCATCTGGGCCGACTGGCGCAGCTCGCCAATGATATGCACGACCTGTGGCCCGGGGCAAAGGGCAAGCGCGACCTGGAGCGGCGAGTGGTAAGCCTGCCGCTCATTTTCGTCTTGCGTGGCCCCGCTAGCAGCTTCCGGGACCACCTGTGCGCCTATCTGGCCGCGAGCGACCCTCCGTCTTCGGTCGAGGCGGAGACGCTGAGGGAGGGGTTGCTGGCCAGTGGCGCTCTTTACTACACCTGGATGATGGCGGAAACGAGCCGGAGCGCTGCTACCGCGGCGTTGAGAGAGGTGTGTTTGGTCGAGACCGAGACAATCCTCGACCTTCTTATGCCTCGGATGCAGCAGCCCGCGGTTGCGCCGGTGGGTTAGGGCCGCGCTGGCCTGAGGAAGCGAGAACTTGGGGTGGAGTTGGGGTGGATGCGATCCCAAACTGTTGCGCGCGCGCGTATGCTCTGGCCCGCCGTGCTGCTGGCGAGCATCGTGCTGCTGCAACTGGGACTTACGTTCGCGGCTCAGGATAGTCCTCCTGGTTTAGGAATACGTGCCATCGTTCTGGGCGATGGCTCACAAGAGTTGACCTGGGTGCTACCCACGGGCTACGGGTGGGACCAAGGTCTGCGGCCGGGTGACAGAATACGCTACCTTCCCCTTCCCCAGGATTCCGACGCCTTTGTCGCTCTGGAAGTCACCTCGCCAAACCAGGGAAGTCGCGTGGAGTTATTCCGGCGTACCTGGGAGATGGGGACCGCTATCGCACTTTTTGCCTTAGGTCTTGAGTTCCTGGCGGCCGGTCTCCTGGTCTACTTCAGGTCGTCGGATCGCCACACCGCTTATCGCTTCCTCTTCCTATCGGGTATGCTCTCCGTTGCGCTGACCACAACTCCGACTACTGCTGCCACGGGCCAGCCGTGGGCTATTTACTCCAACTGGCTCAGCACTAAGATAGCGACGGCTGCCTTTGCCTACTTCTTCTGCGTTGTCCCGGTGCGTCGCTGGATTCTCCCTATGCGACTGCTCTTTTGGGCGCTGTTGCCGCTTACCGCGTGGTACAGCTTCGGAGTGCTAGGGGAATCCTCAGTTTTCACCTTACTGGAACCGGTCAGCTATGCCTATATGGTTCTATGCCTGGCTGTCGGCGTGGCTGCTTTGTTGTGGCCTTTCCTCACTCGCGCTCCCAAGGACCACCGACGCTTGTGGCCGGTTGCCGTATGCAGTG
Organism: Chloroflexota bacterium; assembly: GCA_023489135.1. The sequence continues at coordinate 1,252 of JAMDCE010000266.1, read as the reverse complement.
GCATCGCCGCGGTGGTGTTCCTAGGCGGTAGTCTTCTTCCCTACATCGGCTTTCAGACTTACCTCCTGCGGCCCGAGGTGGGGATCCTTGCCTGGGCTCTCTTGCCTCTGGGGTTCGTCCTGGCGATATTTCGCTACCGGGTGCTGGGCGTGGACCTCGGTCCCTGGGCGGTGCTGCGGACGGTCTTCGAGACCAGCGCCGACCTGATCTTCGTGGTTGGCAAGGATGGCAGGCTGGTGAACGCCAGCAATTCAGGACTGGCACTGTTGGGGATTCCCAAAATCAAGCAAGCGACCGGTACGTTGGGCGAGCTTCTCGATCGCCTGGTGTCACCCAAGGTTATCGTGCCGGCCGAGGAGAAACCTATCATCGAACGGGTGCTCTCGGGCCAGGTTGTTCGCGACGAAGAGGAATGTCTGCGACTGGCCGATGGCGAGACTGCTTACCTGAGCGTGGCCGGTACGCCCGTCTATAACGAAGAGGGAGTGGTTAGCCTGGCCGTGCTGGTTTACCGCGACATCACCGAGCGTAAACGGGCCGAGCGCGCTTTGCAGAGGGCACACGATGAACTGGAGGAGCGGGTCGAGCAGCGAACCCAGGAGCTTTCGAAGACCAACAGGCAGCTTGAGTACGCTCTGGCTCAGCGAAAGCAGGCCGAAGAAGGCCTGAAACAGAGCTTCGAGAAGCTGCAGAAAGCCCTGCAGGAGACAATCCGGGCTATGGCGCTGACCGTCGAGATGAGGGACCTTTACACCGCCGGGCATCAACAACGAGTGGGACGGCTGGTAGACGCCATAGCGCGGGAGATGCATCTTCCGCCAGACCAGATCACCACCGCTCGCCTTGCCGCTCTGGTTCACGATATTGGCAAGATTCGCGTGCCGGCCGAAGTTCTGGGTAAGCCCGGCCGAATAAGCAAGATAGAACTCGATCTCCTTCGAACCCACAGTCAAATCGGTTTCGAGATCCTGAGGACGATAGAGTTTCCCTGGCCCATCTCTCAGAACGTGCTCCAGCATCACGAGAGGATGGACGGCTCGGGCTATCCGTTGGGCCTGAGGGGAGAAGACATCCTATTGGAGGCGCGAATCCTGGCCGTGGCCGACGTCGTCGAAGCCATGGCCTCGCACCGACCCTATCGGCCGGCTCTCGGAATCCACATGGCCCTGGACGAAATCACGCAAAACCGCGGCACTCTCTATGATCCGCAGGTGGTTGACGCTTGCCTTTGCCTTTTCAACAATAAGGGCTT
>JAMDCE010000447.1 GCA_023489135.1 Chloroflexota bacterium | reverse complement strand
CCCGAGCGCCTGGACAAACTGGAGGTCCTGGACGCGACCTATTCTCCCGAGGTGACGGTGGCCGAGGTTTTAGACCCCGAGCTGCTCACGGACCTGGGAAAACTCAGGGAATATCGCCATCCAAAGGTCGAGGTTCCCCGCGAAGCCCCAGAACCCGCTCCCTTGCGGGGCCGGTTCAAAGGGCCGCAGCTTGGCGAGCTGGTGGAGAGCCTGGACCTTGGCATGCACTGCCTGCTCGTCGGCCCCACGGCCACGGGCAAGACCCTGTGCGCCTTGGAAGCCTTCGAGAGGGCCAAGGCCACCAAGCCCGTCTTCGTCATCGAAGGCCACGAGTCGCTCAAGGAGTTCGACCGCCTGGGCGGGTACGTGGCCGACGGCGAGGGCGGGTTCAACTGGAGCGACGGCGTGCTGGTCCAGGCGATGAAGGCGGGTGCTTACCTCTTCATCGACGAGGCCAACCGCATGCCCACCAGGACCCTGAACGTGCTCCTGGGGGTTCTCTCCCGAGGAGCCGTGAAGCTCACCGAGCACGGATCCGAGGAGGTGAAGGCCGAGCCAGGCTTCCAGGTGGTGATGGCCATGAACCTGGGCAAGGGTTATTCCGTGAACACCCTGGACGCTGCCCTGCTCAACCGGTTTTCCTGCGTGCTGGAGTACCGTTATCTGCAAGCCAAAGAAGAGGAAGACCTGCTGGTGAGAGAGACGGGCATCGGCCCTGACATCGCCGGCGTCATGGTCAAGGTGGCCAACGAGACGAGAAGGCTCAAGCGCAACAAGGAGCTTTCGGGCGAGATCACGCCCCGGGGGCTGCTGGCTTGGATCGCCAAGTTCAAGGCCAAGAGGGAAAAGTCTCTGCTGGTGAAGCTGAAAGCGGCGGCCAAGGTCACCTGGATGCACCAGGTGGCGGGCACGGACGCGGACGGCTATCTCAGGGAGGACGCGATGAATATGCTCTTAGACCTCATCGAGGCCCACACGCTCAGGTGAGGCAAGAGAAGAGTTCTTTATATCCAAAAGGGCCGTCTGGACAAGATCGGCCCTTATTTCTTTTGGGGAACAACACAAACCAGAAAGGAGTCGTCAGGTATGGAAACCTACAAGAAAACAGAGCCGTCCGCCTCGTTCCACCGCCAGGCGGGCAAGACCTTGAGGGTCGTGGCCCTTTCAGACAGGGAAGACTACGTCCCCTCGATCCGCGTGGCGGGCAAGTGGCTGAGGCGCTTTGGATTCGAGCTGGGCGAGGAGGTGACCCTTACCGCCAGCCAGGACAGGATAGTCATCATCAGAAAGGAGGTTCAAGACGATGGCAATGCCCTGGTATGAGTGGCGGAACATAAGGCGCAGGCTGGCCACCTTCGGCGTGGCCCTGCAGGGCGTGTCGCCCTACAAGGTGCTCGTCGAGCCCAATCCAGCCAAGTGTCCCACCGGCTACTGCAATTTCACCAGGAAAGAGATCGCGGCCAACCCCAGCGCCTTTGGCCTTCCGGCCAAAGAACAGTACCAGTTGACCAAGGCCATCCTGGTCCACGAGGCCGGGCACCGGCGCTTCACCGCGCCAAGCAAACTCCCGACCGTGGTCCATCAGGTATCCAACATGCTGGAGGACGAGAGGGTGGAAAGGCAGATGGCCGAGGAGTTCGCCGGGGTCAGGTGGCTGGTGAAGCGCTTGTCGGGTGCTCTGTACGCGGAAGCCCCAGCCATCAACGAGAAATCCGATTCCCCCGGCGCGGTGGCGGCTTACCTGCTCCAACTGCGCTGGGCCAAGAGGATGGGCCTGCCCGTGAAGGGCGGCCTTTCGGCCAAGAACCAGAAGCTCTGGGAGAGAGTGGAACCGCTGGTCTACGGCGCCTGGGAGGCCGAAACCTCCGAGATGGTAGACCGCAACGCCGAGGAGATTGTGAACATCCTGGGGCTCAAGGAGGCTGACATACCCGAGTGGGCTAGGAACGCGATGACCAAGTTGGGATCGACCGAGGGGGAAAGGACGCCCGGAGACGAGGCGGAGAAGGCCAGCGGAAAGGCTGGCCAGCCCGGGGAGGGCGGCAAGGAGCCCGAGGCCTTTGACGGCGACGTCCTGCCCAGCGACGGAAAAGAGGGCAGCGGAGTAACGGCCATCGAGCCCAAGCCCTACGTCCGTCTTGAGGAAAGGGTGAGACCGCTGGTTCAAGAGCTGATCGACGAGCTCTCTATCGAGGAAAGACCCAACGCTTTGGATGCGGTGGAACGAGGCGGACGGCTCTCAATGAAGCAGTATCTCAGAGACCATCGACGGCCCTTTCTCTCCGAGGAAGACCAGGCCAAGACGCCTCCCACCCTGGCGCTCAAGGTGATAGTTGATCACTCCACGTCCCTCAACTATGGCTCCGGCAGCCAGACCAGAATGGAGTCTGTCGCCGACGCGACAATGGCCTTGCATCTGCTATGCTTGGAACTGGCGATCCTTCACGAGGTGATCGTGACGCCCCAAGGGATCAGGATAGCCGACCTCGCCTCCGGCGAGCGGGGCAAAGCCCTCATCGCCGGGCTGGTTCCCGCCCTGTGCGGCCACGAGAACATGGGCCTGGCCATACAGACGCACGCCGTGCCCATGGTCGGTTACTCCCAGAACATAAAACTCGTGCTCTGCCTCACCGACGGCGCCTGCAACGATGCCCGTTTGGGCAAAGAAATGTGCAGCGTCCTGCGAGGGAAGGTCGAGGTCGTCGGCGTCCTGCTCGATCCCGACGAGAACACCAAGCGCTACGTGACCGATATGTTCGGCGAAGACCGGGTCATCGCCTGCCGCTCCGAGGAATTGCCCGGGAAGCTCGGCAACGTGCTCAGGGCGATAAGAGGAATTTGATAGTTCTTTCAGTAATCAAGAAAGGAGCTTCGTCAGTGAGGCTCCTTTTGTTCGCCTCCAAGCCCTCGCCCACCACGGCGGAGACTTATAGTGGAACGACCGGCGTGACCAAAGAATAACTCTTCAGCAAACGCAACAAGCCGTCTGCCAAACAAAAAGCCCTCCTCAAACACTGAGAAGGGCTTTTTCAACTGTAACTAGGCCTTCTTGGACCCTTGGAACCGAGTATTTTCCCCAACACCGAGAAGGCGCATCTACTCTAGTCGGGAGGCCCGACGCACGGTGCAAACCTGACTTCCGTCTCGTTTTCAGGATGCGGCGCGATGTGCACGTGCTCAAATGCCTGCCAGGAGGGATAGATGCAGATGCTGCTGTAACCTTGCCCCGCTCCCTCTATATCGGTGCGCCAACACACAACCACCTGGCCCGTATGAAAAACGATACCATCCATTACGCGGCCTGGGCCGCTGACGCCTCCTGTATCAAACCGCCGGAACACCCTGAACATCCTTGGTTCGTTCATCCTGACCTCCTGGGTGGTATAGTCAACGCGTAACGAAACCCACCGCTATTCTTGTGATGGTCGTAAATACGTATGGTCGGGTCGGTTTTCGGTAGAAGTAGCTGCCCTAGCTTGATGGCAACCGGCGCAGGAACCGCGGGAAAGACGTGGATGCAGCAGTCGGCCCCATGCACTTCCCTAATGCGTGCAAGCAGCGTCCTCATCTGGTCCGCGAACATTTCCAACTGTTCCCTTGATTTGAGGTGATCGCGGTTTGGGAAGGGTATGGTCATCTTGTAGGAACAGAAGGGTACATTCGGCAGGGCGACGGCTATCTCGTCGGGGTGAATCACCCCGCTGAGCGACAGATTTATGACAACATTCTTTTTGGAAGCAACATCTGCAGCATCGGGCCAATCGATTATATACCGCTGGTGTTGTTCCAAAGCAGGTTGCCAATTCCACGAGTCAGTATCGCGGTGAAACTGGTACAGATCGGTAGGTATGGTGTCCCCAATCTCATAGCCGAGATGTGCGAGCAAAGGGATCCCTGCCATGCCGAAAATCGACAGGTGCGTGATATCGTTGATTCGGATCCGTTCTCGCACTTGCGTGGCGATGCGGCGGCGAACGTCCTCCTGTTTGTTGTCAAAATAGGAGGGCTCATCATCCCGATATGGACTGGACGTCAAGTCGATTTCAATGGGTCTGGGCTCGGATGGATACCGGCCAGATAGCACTACGGCCCGTGCTGGCCCAGAATCAAACGCGTGCTTCCGGTCACCGAAATTGTCCGTGAAGAATAGCAAGCAGGTTTTCCTGTTCTGGTCGATATTTGTTAGAAATTCTATGCGCGCCTCGTGATTGCGCTTGTAGCCATTGAGAATTTCGACCGGATAGTCGTCTACTTGATTATCAATTCGCCGGTGGCATGCATCGCACAACAGCATTAAGTTTCCTATGTCTTTAGCGAACTTGGGCGATAATGTCGGATCGCCTCTAGGACCATCCGGCTGGTCGGCGACGATGTGGGCAACGTAGGCTGTATTCATCTGCCTGAGGGTGAGATCATCACGAAACAACTGCCTATTGCAGCCAGGAAACTCGCAACGTCCACCAGCTCGTACCCAAAGTTGTAGCACTGTTTTAGATGGAATACTCGTGTTCGACAAATTCGCCTCCAAAGTGGTTGCAGTCGCCCAAGAATACACAGCCAAAGCCTTGTCGGGTCGCCTCCCACACTCCAAGGCGCCGCGTGCCCACGATAATGAAGTAAAGGCAATGGCCTTCGAAAACGTCTTTCCGTAGCTTACGCCTCCAATCACGAAGATCAACACCTGATGGAGTGGGATTGTCCTCGGCGTGAGTGTGCCACTCTCCGAGGTAGGCGCACGTGCAACCGCTATCACGCCACGCGTTATCTATCAGCGTCTGGTGAGCGGAACGATCACGACGAAAACAATTCCGGCCACGACGATCCTTCCCTGTGGGGACCGTGATTTCATCGACCACCATATCTGTGCTTTCAATAATATGGCGCCCCAACAGCACACCGCCCGCTTCCGTTTTCCCTGGCGTATCCTGGACGAAAAACAGCATGCTCTTCAGCGCCTGAATGCTTATCTCGAATTTCCCGCCATCTGGTTTCTTGAAGATGGGTGACTTCAACGTCTGTCCTCTCCACAAGCAGGGCAATCGGGCCTGACATAATCATACCTTCTCTCGTACAGTTCTGCTGTAGATAACTGGTATCGGGGAGATAGTCGGAATCCTGCCTCCACGAAATCGTTGTCTGACCCTTTCCAAGAGAGCAATGGACTGCCCTGTTCGCGTCCCATCATCGCGTCAAGCGCCAGTCCAACTACTAGTTCGGCCGACCGTTGAGCATCCAGTGCGCCAAAGGGGGTGTAGAGATTACCACACCCCAAGTCGTCCTTGCCGAAGAACTGGCCGTGCGCGGCAAAGGCAGCTCTGTTGTCCAAGACCAGAGTTTCATCCAACTCCCTGGTGTACAAGCACTCCAGGCAACCAGGCGCTCCCGGCAGCGTGAGCAGGGCATGCCCGCCAATACCGTAGGGCTCGACCCACGTGAAAACTGCCTTCGGACCACGGTCACCTTGGTGTAACAAACGGTTTACGTACAACTCAGTGGTCGGGTTACCCAGCGCGAAGATCACCAGGTGGAAATCGCGCAGTTTGACTAGGCCTTTGCTTATTGCCTCCTCAATGTATTCCCTATGACCAGAGATCGAAACATAGGGATATTTTAGCGCAATTTCCTTTCGCAGTGCTTCCGCCTTGGATTGCCCGACGGCGCTGTTGCCCAGGACGTGGCGGAACGTGTTCTCCACCTGCATCTCATCGTGGTCGACCAATGTAAGTTGACTGATCCCGGCTCGTGCCAGGGCGAGCGCGATATGGCCCCCGATGGCTCCGCAACCAGTTAACAGCACACGAATTCCGCGCATCGTTAGCCTGGTGCCGCCCCTGGGAAGAAGGTAGGCCACGTCGTGTCGCTGCAAGCGAACAGGCAATGGCGGGTTCTGCGCTGTACCGTTGAGGAGTGGGTGGCCCCCGACGACCCCTCGAAAGACCAGGCCAATTAGGGTGACTCCACCACTGTGACGCGGCACCGCCAGGACAACCAGTTCTTCCGATTTGTACCTCTTCCCTAGGCGTTCAAGTTCCCGACTATTGTCCTCGGTCAAGTTGTCTCGCACGAGTTTCTGAATATCTTGAACATTCCAAAGCTTACCCTTTCGCGGTGGCAACACAAATGCCTCCCGACGCAAGGGAACGTACAGAGCGGCGCGGCGTGTAAGGGAATCAAGAGCTTTGCCGCTGCCGTTGAAGTAGGCACGAACATCCTCTTCTCGATTCGTCACCAGCGCGTAGCCGGTGCTGGATCTGTAACAGTAAACCTCGCGCAACACATCGTTCGCGTCGAGGTAGAAGCTTATAGCAAACTTCTCCGCAACTCTGACCCAGTAGGCACTGAACTCGTCCGTGAAATCCCAGCGATTCTCCCCGGTCACTCCATCTCGCAGAACGGCTTTGGCACGCTTTACGGCTTCTTGGAGGATGCCAACGGGATTTTGCGAATCGAGGAGAAGACCTTCCGCTTGCGCGTAACATACGTAGCCGTCGCCATCGATTTCGACGTGTGGGATAAAGCCCAAGGCGTCCGGCGGGGATAGGAATATGATCGGCAACGATAGCGGGAATCGTCCGTCTACCCCCACGCGCAGCTTGACGTCGTTTCCCGCAACTGTGGCCTCCCCCTCGATTGCGCATACGACTCCCCGAGGCCGGACTTCTGAAAGTTCTCCCTGGTTCAGGGGGCGTACGCCCTGCAAAGTGCCGTTTTCTGCCAGGGCCAGGAGAGCCCTCTCTTGCGCAGCTAACTCCAGCATTTAGGCGGAACCGCTGGACGAGATGATGGCCGGCCCGCGCTTCTGGCCGGTTTCCTCTTTGGGCGGCACGGGGAAATCGTCTCCGAATTGGCCTCTTAGCAGCTTGCAGGCTTCCACCGGATCGGCTTCTTCTTGTGCAGCCTCGATGGCATCCAAGAGCTTCTGGAGCCTGGCGTTGAAATCAGCCATTTGGGCATTCGTCATTTTTCCGAACACATCGCTTCCTGGTGGGACGGGTAGGATAACTGCCAGGCGTTCCGTGTACTCGCCATCTGCGTACACTAGGCGAAATCCGTCGAGCATCGACTTTGCGAACCGGTGCAATGCCTCCAGATCGTCGTAGCGGCGGGCGTTATTGAACGCATCGACGTTCTTCACCGGCACAAACCACGTGAAGGCGGCAACCGTGATGCCAATCCCGACCGGCGCCGCGTTGCCGCTGCTGGAAAACTTGACATCTCGCCACCGCTTTAAGTAGCGTATGATTCTGCGAAACTGCTCGGCATCCTCGCTGTCCTGTTGGCAACTCTTGATTAACACAATCAGCCGCCTTGGATCGGCCTCCTCCCATAACCTGGCGTCGGCACGCGAGTACAGCTTGCCTTTGGCCAAGTACGTCTTGCCGCCCGGGTTGCAGGAACCGTCAGAGTAAATGGCTAGATCTACGTGGTAAATGGGCTCGCCTTGTTGCTGGTACCAGACCGTCACGCAATTCCGCCGGATCTCGACCTTCTTGGTATGGTCCTTCAAAGCGTTGAATACCCATTCCTTAGTTTCCACCGGATCGGGCTGATCGGCCTTGGCGATCAAAAAGGACACGCCCACGTCGATATCGTAGTCACTGTTAACCGGTTTGGTGCCTGTCCCCATCGCGTAGCCGCCCTGGTTGAAGGTCTCGTATTTCGGTGATTCCTCACCGGCAGCAGCGAACAGCTCATCTATTCCCTGCTTCAGCCGTTTTAGCACTCGATCTTGCTTCTCACGAAGCACCGCGTTCTCTTCAAAGTTTCCAAGTTTGATGGCCCCGTGGAACTGCTCCATATAGCGTTGAACATTCGCCATGTCCCGTCTTCCTCCCCAAAAACGTGTCGTGATTTTCAACCGTTCCTCCAACACGAGCCTAACGAACAGCGTGCTTTCCTGGTATGTTCGAGCAAACCATCGTGCGGCACCACCGGTTGGAGGTTGCGCGCGGAAATGGATATGTCTTGCTCAGAAGCGACTCGGGCCGATACCTGGCTTCCGCGCCAGCGGCGTAGGGTCTACTTCTTCTTCGCCGGATTCTTGCCAGACTGCTTGCGTTTCTCTTGCTGGTAGCGCTGCTCCCACGATTGCTTGCTCACCCTCTTATTGTCGGGTGAACCCCGCTTTTTGAGGTCATCCGGCATAGCAGTCCCTCCTTTCCTCCCTTGGTGTTGCTGGCAGTCTGTTGGAACCAAATGAACGCCAGCCTTGCGTGCACTCCGGTCCGGCTTCGCATAGGCCACCGGCCGTGTTTCTGATGAGGCCGCTCGCCTTAACCGCCCGTACCGTTATTTCTTTTGGAGCCTCCCTGCACCCTCTTGCTTTTGGGGCCGGGAAGATTTAGAATAGCTACGTTAGTAGCGAGTATGATCATTCGAGAAACAAGTATAATACCAAGATAGCGAAAATGTCAATAGGCTAGCAGGAGGGCGATTGAGTGCAATCATGGAGACCGTTGGTCAGCGAATCCAGTACGTGCGAAACCAGAGGGGTTTGACCCTGGAGGAGCTGGCGGAAAAGTCAGCCGTGTCCAAGAGCTTCCTTTGGGAAGTCGAGCATGACAGGTCGGGCATCAGTGGAGACAAGCTCCTTCGCGTTGCCAACGTCCTGGGGGCATCCTTAGATTTCCTCCTGAGGGGACAGCCAGCTCCCGAGAACTATCAGCCTCCCGTCATAGAGATTCCTCGGGAGCTCGGCGAGGTGGCCGAAGAACTTGGCCTAACGTATAGACAGACCATGGCTCTGCTTGAGGTAGACAAATCTATAGTTGCTCGCCGGAGTTCCAAGAACGTATCGCCAAGAAAAAGCGCAGATGACTGGAAGGCGCTTTACGATGCGGTAAAGCGGTTCTTGGAGGAAGTCCGGTGAATAACACGGAGCGGTTGGCTTATGAAAGAGAGCTGAAGCGCGTTGCCAAAGGGCTGGGGCTTCCGTTATGGGGCAACCTCGAAAAGACTATCATCAGGCATTGCCAATCTCTGGTGGCGGCGTGGATAGCTGCCCACGGCCAGCCAAAGACACTCACGGACCTACTTAATCTGTTTGCCGCCTCCTTGAACACAGGCTTCGAGGAGATACGCAACGACGCGGATTTGGACGAACTGCTTAGACGAATCCCACCGCAACGAGAGCCGGGGATGGCCCGCATCCACGCCGAACTCGACGACGAGACCGATGCTGTCACCATCCAGAGAAGTCATCACGAACAGTGGGAACTGCCTTTCCTCGCAGTAATCAACTGCCGCGAGTGGCACGCTTTCCGCGTATACTTCACCAAGAATTGCTTCTACCTCCACCGTCTGCTGGAAGGCCAGCAATTGAGGTTCGCTTTTCGACGAACTCCTGTACAACGGCCCGAGCCAGCGGAGGTGCTGGTAGACAGAGTCGCAGCGGCTCTGGCGTTTTACCCCGATATCTTCGAGCCGGTGTTCCGCGAGGAGATGGAAAAGGCGGGCCGTTTGACCTTTCAGGTGGTCGACGAGATCCGTCAGAGGCTTGCGCCGGAAGCGAGCCGTGAGGCCACTCTTATTGCGTGCCTGGGCCGTTGCCCCGATCCCGTGTGGTTTGTTCGTGGCGGGATGGGTTTCAAGCGGGATGAAGAACTAAGGTTGACTAGTCGGCAGGCTAGAATGAGTTTGTTCCCAAATGAGAACCCGAAACCAGAGCCAAAACTGAGGGTGCGTGCGGTGACGAGCAGCCCAGCCACCAACGATTTAGGAATACGAGTTCACTTGAATATGCAAGTACCCGAGTCCAGTGTCGTTGCCCGAGCCTTCCAAGACGCCTCGGGCCTGATGCAGAGTGGAAGAGAGCCGTTAGAGGCTTGGGAGACATCGTCGGGCGGCCCGATAGGCTGTGGAGAGGTGGAGGTAGAAGCAATTCGCATAGATCTGGAAGTGTGGTCTTTG
>JAMDCE010000692.1 GCA_023489135.1 Chloroflexota bacterium | reverse complement strand
CTTTGAGCTGACCATGTGGCTGTTCAGCCTGGCCGGACGGACGGAGATGCCCGCCTTAGGGGAGGCAGTGGCCATGGACTGGCAAAAGATCGGAGTGAAAGCTAACCTTGTGCGCAATGAGTGGGTGAACTTGGTTCCCAAGGTTAATGAACGGGAGTTGCGCTCAAATGCCTGGTCGTATGGTGTGCCCTGGGAGACCGAGCCTCTGGTAGTCCTGCAAAGGAACGCGGTGACTGCGCCTGGGAACACAAACGTGCTGGGATTTGCATTTCCCGATCTCGACAAACTCATCGACCAAGCCGCTGCCGAGCCTGACGCAGCAAAGCGAGCCAGCATCCAGAAGAAGATAGGCCAGTTGATCTACGACAATTATTGGTGGGCCCCGATCGCCGTGACGAATAGCGTCTGGGCGTATGGCAAACGCGTGGATGGATGGCCTCAAGCTCGTGGAAGCACGTACCTGACAAACCTTGAGTACGTGACACCAGCGTCGTAGTTAGCAGGATAGCCGTCTGTGGCAGGGTTCTGGACTTGCAGGCGACGCTAGATAGTTTTTGGTGCAAAAAGAGCCTCGGCGGGTTAGGATGTAATTGTGAAGACAACCAAATCCGCTGGGAGGCTCATTGTCATGATAATCGATCGGTACGATCCCGTAAACCTCTTTGAGTTGGTGCCGAAATTGAGATTGGAGATGGAACCGGAACTGGCCGAGCTGGACCGGCTGCTGGAAGATGACGAGCTCTTCCAGCGGGTTAAGGACGATCTCTCTCAGCGTTACCCCAACACCCCAACCCTTGGACGTCATTCGACGCCGGTTGAGGTAATCCTGCGTATGCTGATTATCCGTCGGCTCTATGATTGGAGCTATGAGGAGACGGAACACTTCGTCTCCGATAGCCTGGTCCTGCGCCAGTTCTGCCGTCTGTACCTGGAGCCTGCTCCCGACGATACCACCCTCATCCGCTGGGCCGCTCTTATCGGCCCTGACACCCTCAAGCAACTCAACGGCCACATTGCGGTCTTGGCTGGTCAGATCAAGGTCACCAGGGGACGGAAGCTGCGTACGGATGGTACTGTTGTGGAGACCAACATCCACCATCCCAGTGATAACTCCCTCCTCAGCGATGGTGTCCGGGTAATCAGTCGCCTCATCCGCAAAGCCAAGAAGGTACTCGGCGAAAGCATCCAAGGGGCAGGTAGCATCTTCCGAGACCGCACCCGTAGCGCCAAGAGGCTCTCCCGGCAGATCATCGAAGCAGCCCGACGCCAAGGGGAGGCTGGCGAGATAGCCAGGCGGGCTACTTACGAGAAGCTCCTTGGGGTAGCCCAGGCCAGCCTGAGGCAAGCCCGAGTGGTGCGTGAGCGACTGATATCTACGCCCGACAAGGCCGCACGCCGACTGGTCAGCGAAGTTGACCGCTTCGTCCCATTGGTCCAGCAGGTGGTCCGCCAGACAAAGCTCCGGGTGCTGGAGGGTGTAGCGGTGCCAGCGGGGGAGAAGTTGGTGAGCCTGTTTGAGACCCACACCTGCATCATCCGCCGAGGAAAGGTTGGCAAAGAGACCGAGTTTGGACGTAAGGTCTGGCTGGATGAGGTAGATGGTGGCATTATCAGTGAGTACAGAGTCCTGGAGGGTAATCCCGCTGATGCTACTCAGGCAGTGCCCTGCCTGGATGGGCATCAGCGTCTCTTTGGGCATCCGCCACATCTGTTTTCCGCAGACCGAGGCGTATATTCTCGGGGAAACGAGATGGTTGCTCATGGTAGGGGAGTAAGACGGGTAGCCTTGCCCAAACCCGGAAGTAAGAGCCCTGAGCGCAAGCAATACGAACGACAGGGCTGGTTCCGCCGTGGCCTGCGCTTCCGAGCAGGATCGGAAGGACGCATCAGTGTGCTCAAACGACGGGGCTATCTGGGACGCTGCCGGGATCGGGGCGAGGCCGGCTTTGGCCGATGGGTCGGCTGGGGCATAATCACCGCCAACCTGACCACTATTGCACGAACTGTAGCTGCTCGAAGCTAGCATGCACAAATCCCTTGCAACCATCAAACAAGCCCAGGGGCGCAGGTCAGGTTTGGCCTCCCTGCCCTCCCCCATTTCGCACCAAAAACTAGATAGATTATGAGGATTGATGAAATACTTGGGTGTAGTCTGCCTTGGTAGTGGGCGATGTTTGCAGAGGCTATAGCTATGCCTCGCAAGCAGGCCGGGATTGCTTCAATCGGCTCGGATAGTTGGCCGCTAGTCCTGGTCATCAAAGAGCCATGGCTATCTGTCCAGGCGTCTGTCTATAGCCATATGGCTGGCTAGGCAATGCCATCGCCTTTACCGCGTCAGCCCTACTACGCGTCTATCCCACCCTGCTACCTCTCCAACCGCCCCGATCTATTGGGAGTGGCACACCAGCGGCGAGATCGGTGAGGTGAATGGAAGCGCGGGACTTGGACGTGTTAGAATTGGGAATGGCGCCTGCATATGCATGACCAGAGTCGACAGTGTTCTGCTGCTGGTAGCTAGATACGAGTATGGATTCTGAGAGGGAGACTTGTGGCGACTCAATTAGGACAGCGCTATATCTGCAAGAAATGCGGATCGGAAGTGATGGTAACGAAGGCTGGGGATGGTGCACTCAAGTGCTGCGGCCAGGAGATGGAGGGGAAGAAGAACTAGGACGCTTCGCGTGGCGCGTTGCAGGTGCTTGACTGATGTCTGGTCTTGATAACGAACTTGGTCGGGCGCCAGAGCTCATCCTGATCTCTGACAACGTAGTAACGTTGTGCCCGGCCCTCCCACGTGCGCGAGCGGTGGCCGTGAGGTGCGGCTCAATAATCGCCGTAGGGTCCGTTCAACAAGTGATCAGCCTGGCTACCCCGCAAACGGTAGTGGTCGAGTGTCCAGGGAAGTGCGTAGTACCCGGGTTTCACGATGCCCATATTCATTTGGTTGCATGTGCAAAGAAACGGCTCATTGTCGACTGCAGTCCTCCTGGTGTGGCTAGTGTCCGTCAGATTCAGTCGGCGATAAAGGAACGGGTACAACGCACCCCTGTTGGGGATTGGATACGGGCTGGGAACTACGACGAGTTCTGGCTTGCCGAGAAGCGACATCCGACTCGTTATGACTTGGATGCTGTAGCTCCTGATAATCCAGTAAGACTGGAACATCGCTCGCTTCATGCCTGCGTCCTGAATACGCTTGCTCTCCGTGTTATTGGTATTGAACATGACGTCTGTGGCTCCTCTGAAGCAAGAATAGAAGTCGATCCCTATGCGAAACGGCCCACCGGGTTGATTTATGAGCATCAAGACCTTCTCAGAAGCGGGGTCTTGCCCCCTGCTGGAGAAGGCGACCTTAGCCAGTCCTTATACCAAGTCTTGGGAGATCTTCTGCGTAGCGGCATCACCTCGGTGCACGACGCGTCGTCCAACAACGGCATGCATGAGTGGGATCGCTTTCGAAACTTGTCGCCGACAGGGTTTCGACCCAGAATTGGTTTCATGATTGGCTATCCAAGCCTGGAAGAGTTTGTAGGGGAACGGGTTGGCCCCGGCTTCGGGGACCAATGGCTAGAATTCGGCCACGTTAAACTGATGCTTACGGAAGCGAACGGGTCGTTCCATCCCGCGCCAGAAGAACTTGAGAGTGCCGTGCTGCGAGCGCACAGTTACGGGTTCCCGGTAGCAATCCATGCTGTGGATGAATCAGCGATCTGTGTCGCAATCGAGGCTCTCAAGCAAGCAAAGCCGGCGGGCGGATCGAGAGATCGCATTGAGCACTGTTCCATTCTGCCGCCGCTGTTGCTTAAGGACGCAGCCCGAACAGGAGTTATGGTGGCAACGCAGCCAGGATTTCTTTTTCATCATGGAGACCGATATCTAGAAGATGTCGAGCGGCACCTGCAATCTTGGCTTTATCCGATCAAGAGCCTTCTGCGTTCAGGGATTGTGGTGGGCGCAGGCTCCGACGCACCCGTGGCCCCTCCCATCCCGCTGCAAGGAATCGGAGCAGCCGTCACCCGGCTGTCTCGGGAAGGACATCCCGTCGCGAAGAACGAATCGATTTCCCCAGAGAAGGCACTCGAGCTTTTTACTATCGGCGCTGCTCGGGTCTGCGGACAGGAAGGTCAGAAAGGTTCGATCGAACCTGGTAAACTCGCTGATCTTGTAGTTCTTTCATCCGACCCAACAACGGTCGATCCCAACGATATTGATCGAATAGAAGTAGAAATGACCATCGTCGGTGGCCGGGTCGTGTGGGATAGGCAACAGAGGAACTGAGAGCAGACTCTTGACAGAAATGGGGGAGTTGTTTCCTTGCAATACCTAAGAATGCTTTTCGAAAAGGACGACGGCATTTGCACGGTCACGTTAAACAGGCCGGAAGCCCTCAATGCGATTGACAGGCGGCTGGCTAGCGAGATACTGGACATTGCAGACAAGATTGACGATGACAGTTCCATCCGCGCAGTGGTCATAAGAGGAGCAGGGGAACGAGCTTTCTCGGTGGGGATGGACTTCAAGGAGTTAATCAAGGCGACTGGGGGTGTCCAGGATATATCAACACTTTGCGAAATTAGCCGGCGGCTGCTGAGCCATAATCCATGTGAGAGAATAGCTAAACTGTCTAAGCCCACGATTGCGGCCGTCAGTGGGTTTGCGCTTGGTGGAGGCCTGGAGCTAGCTTTGGCCTGCGATATTCGGTTGGCTTCCGAGGATGCTACGTTCGGCTTTCCCGAGGTACGGCTCGGAATCATCCCTGGCTGGGGCGGCACGCAGAGGCTGCCGCGAATTGCGGGACGCGCCAAGGCACTTGAAATGATATTGACAGGCGATTCCATAAACGCGCAGGAGGCGTATAGAACCGAGTTGGTGATCAGCGTGGTGCCTCGCCTCGAGCTTCTTAACTCTTCAAGAGAACTCGCCCTCAAGCTGGCAACACATGCTCCGATAGCCGCCAGGTTCGCCCGCGAGGCGGTTTGCAAAGGGCTGGACATGACCTACGATCAGGGCCTGGGTCTCGAAACGGATCTTTCTGTGCTGCTACAGACCACGGAAGATCGCGCCGAAGGCATTCGCTCATTCTTGGAAAAGCGTACGCCAAGATTCTCCGGGAGATAAGTCTTGGAAACGGGGCACTGCGAAAGCAGTTTAGAGGATGTGGTGGTGGTCGATCTCTCAGACGGTATAGCAGGCTCCTTTTGTACTCGGCTGCTAGCCGGCTTGGGCGCGGAGATTATCAAAATTGAGAAGCCTGGCCAGGGGGATTCCGCAAGAAGCATGGAGCCGCATCTCCCGGGTCCAGACTGTCTTGATAGAAGCGCCTTATTCAACCACTTGAACGCTGGCAAGAAGAGCGTAACATCGGACCTGAAATCGCCTAAAGGCAGAGAACTCGTTCAAAGGTTGGTTGGCCAGGCCCAAGTCGTCGTCGAAAACTTCAGGCCAGGCCAACTAGACTCGCTAGGGCTAGGTTTCTCCTCCTTGTCCCAGCTGAATGCCAGCCTGGTTCTCACGTCGATCTCTGCATTCGGCCAATATGGACCCTACCGGGACTACTTAGCCACCAACCTTGGTTGCTTGGCTATGGGCGGGATGCTTTATTCGTGTGGCGAGCCCGACAGCCAGCCAATCGAGATTGGGGGAAATCAGGCGGAATACGTCGCTGGACTGACCGCTGCTGTCGCCACACTTGCTGCCGTCTTGCATGCGGAGCTTACGGGTGAAGGACAATGGATCGATGTCTCCGTCATGGAGTCGGTGGCCCTGATGCTTGAAGAGGCTCTGGCCACGTTTGCGGACGCCGGAACGGTTTACCCAAGGCAGGGGAACAGGCACGGCCGTACCTATCCCATGACTATTCTACCTTGCAAGGACGGGTTCGCTGGAGTTATGCTAGCCAACGATTCTGACTGGGAGCTATTCGCGCGATTTACTGGCAACGAAGAATTGCTCGAACTTCGGTTCGCGTCGGGCGAAGACCGGGCTCGCCTCGCCAGCGAACTTGAGCAGCTCTTGCAGCCCTTTTTGATGCAGCGCACCCGTGAGCAGATTTTTCATTGGGCACAGGAGCTCCGGCTTCCTTTTTCGTTAGTTCTTTCTCCGGATGATTTGCTCAACGATCCTCAGCATCGGGCTCGCGGCTTCTTCGCCACAACTCATCATCCCCTGATCGGGGACTTGCTCCAGTTGGGAGCGCCGTTCAAAATGCAAGAGACGCCGTGGCGGACAGACCGGGCACCGCTTCTTGGAGAACACACGGAAGAGATCTTGTGCCAAAGGCTTGGCTTAGCTCAGTGGGAAATATGGCAGTTGAAAAGCGAAAGTGTGCTCTGACCCTAGAAGGGGTCAGAGTACTCGACTTGACGTCTATGTGGGCTGGACCTCTCTGCACAAGGGTATTGGCCGACCTTGGAGCAGAAGTTATCAAGATCGAGAGCCCAACACGTCCTGACGGGACAAGACGCTCGCCCCAACTTTTCGATTCGTTGAACCGAAACAAGTTGGGGATAACCCTTGATCTCACCACTCCAATCTCGAGGGACTGCTTTAAGGAGCTGGTAAGAAAGTGCCAGGTCGTTGTCGAAAGTTTTAGTCCGCGGGTGATGGTCAACTTCAGTTTGACCTATACCACGCTCAGAGTTGTTAAGCCGGACCTTATCATGCTGTCTATGCCGGCGTACGGTTCAACTGGGCCCTACGCAAATTACGTCGCTTATGGGCCTGGAATTGAGGCGTCCTCTGGTCTGGCCGCACTTACGGGATACTCAGGTTGCACGCCTATGCTCTCAGGACTCGCTTATGCAGACCCGGTCGCGGGTCTGCATGGCGCCGTCGCCGTTCTGGCTGCATTGCGCTACTGGCGTCGTTTTGGCAAAGGGCAATGGATAGACCTTGCGCAACGGGAGGCAGTCTCTCAGATGTTCGGTGAAGCGTTTATGGCGGCTGCGAAGGGTGTCGTCGAGCAAGGACGAGGCAATCGACATCCGCTAGCAGCTCCACACGGCTGTTTTCGGTGTCGCGGCGACGACGAATGGATTGCAATCACAATTCGCTCTGATGCCGAGTGGAAGAGGTTGTGCCGTGTGATGAACAGCGAACTATTGGGAGACGACCCCAGATACGTCTCCATGGAGGCCCGGCAGGACAATGAAGACCAATTGACTCAAGAAATCGAGTCTTGGACCAGGCAAGCGACTCGAGAGGAAGCAATGAGGCGACTGCAATCGGCTGGATTGGAAGCCTGCATGGTCATGAACGCGCGTGACTTACATCGCGATCCTCATCTTGCAAAGCGTGACTTCTTCCAGCGCATGGTAGACCCCGAAGGTAGATCGCAGGTCTTTCCAGGATTGCCGTGGGAAATGAAAATCACGAACGGTGGGGTGCCACGGCAAGCTCCGCTACTTGGCCAACATAACAGGCAGATTCTGGGAGGGCTGTTAGGCATGTCGGATGCCGAAATCGAGCAAGCGCAGGGAAGTGTAGCGGCCCTGGTGCCTGAGAAGACTGCGCAATGTTCTAAGAGGGCGAGAGATTTAGACATGAAGCGTCAGAGAGTTTCGTCGGATGGCACATGGTGATCTAAGCATGACCTTTAATACCATCATCTACGAAAAAGAAGCCAGCCTCGCATACGTAAGGCTGAATCGACCTGATATGCTCAATGCCTACAGTATTGAAATGCGAGATGATTTGTATGAGGCATTCACCGCCGTTAGAGACGACCCGGATGTACGCGTTATGGTAATTTGCGGTATCGGAAAAGCCTTTTGCGCCGGAGCTGACCTAACACAGTTTGGCACTGCGCCTTCGCCAACGATTGCCCGAAATGTGCGATGGGCCCGAGACGTCTGGGGCATCCTCAAGGACATGGACAAACCCACCATTGCGGCTGTCCATGGATACGTGCTGGGCTCCGGGCTCGAACTGGCTCTCCTTTGCGGTCTCCGCATCGCAGCTGATGGTTGTCGGTTCGGTTTGCCAGAAACAACATTGGGGTTCATTCCTGCAGCGGGGGGCACCCAGAGCCTCGCAAGAATAGTCAAGCCAGGGTCGGCCATGGCCATGATCCTCACGGGCCAGCGCATCGACGCGACCCAAGCGTATCGCCTCGGTTTAGTTCATCGGGTGGTACCTAAAGAGAATCTAATGCGCGAGGCACAGGAGTTGGCCTCGCGCATTTTGGCCGCAGGGCCGTTGGCAACCTGTCTCGCCAAGAGAGCGGTGAACACGGGACTTGATTTGACCTTAGAGCAGGGCATAGCGCTCGAAGCCAGCTTGAGCAACATGGCGTACGGCACGTCGGATGCCTGGGAAGGCTTACGAGCTTACGTCGAGAGGCGCGTCCCATCATTCAGAGGGCTATGATGGTGACCGACCCGAATGGTATTGATGAACCCGATAAGCTCGCCTTGATCTATCCCAAGTCCAAGGTGAAACCCGCAGAGTCTGTCCCCAAGGCTTTCTAGATTCCACCTTGGTCTCAGTTTAGGTCAGTCCTTCCGTGGTGGCTCTTGAAATCATGTCGCGGGCTATCAGCCTTATCAGGTCATCCAGCGAATCGATATAGGCGCCAGCATCTACTGCCAGGAGGTCACGTCGCCCCTCGATTTCCGCAGCGAGACTGTCAAGTATGGGAGGCACCTCTCGTTCCTCCTGGATGCCAGAGATAAGCCTCAGCGCACAATCGAGAAACAGGATGCTGCTTCGTTGTCCGGTTCCCCCTACAGCGTTGCGAGCCGCTGATAGGAGGTAGACGACTATCTCCAGGACGTCGTCTAGTGTCAGAAAGCGACGTTCCAATTGCTCTACCAAAGCTGACCGAAGTAGTCCCTGAATAGGATCTCGGTTAGGCTTTTCCTTGGCATCGGCTCACCTATGTCCTGAGGATAACCTATCGTCACAAGCAGCTCTGGCTCCATGTAGGCAGGCAGCTTCAATAGTTCCCGTATTCCCGCGGAAGAAAAAGAGCGGACTGGGCAAGCGCCGAGGCCTAGTGCGTGCGCAGCTAGAAGGAGGTTTTCTGTGGCCATTGCGCAATCCACGGCCGTAAGGTAATCACTGAATCGACTTGTTCCGCCACTACGGTCACTACAAATAGCAATAACGCACGCTGGCATAGAACGTATGCCTGGGGAGAGGCGCTTGGCCAGCCTCACGAAGGAGCGGTTCTGCATGACGATAAGTCTCCAGGGCTGGCGATTCCGGTGGGAGGGCGCCCAGCGAGCTGCTTCCAGAATTCGCTCAAGCAGGCCTTCGGAGATGGGCTTGTCTGTGAACCTCCTAACGGAGCGCCGGGTCGTTATGGCCTCGAAGATATCCAATAGTTCGTTCTCCGCTTCGGCGCGTTGTCATGTCGGAGAGGTAACTGGCAATCTCGTCAGTCGGCAGAGGGCAGAGGTTTAGGTTGCCTGAGCTGCATGTCTTGTTCACAGCAATTAACTGAGCCCGTTCCCTTCTTTATGCAAAGCACCTCTGCCCCACATTTGTCGCAAATATACCTCTTACCCAGTTCGTTCGCCATTATTTAGTATGACCTACCCTTCGTTAATGGCCCGGCGCCATATCTTTCCCTTAATTCTACCTTAATCACCTCGCCCAGTTCGTTGCGCGGCAACGAATCAGCGAACAACACGTCTTCTGGCGCCTTGAAGCTTGCAAGCTTGTCCCTGCAAAACCACCTGATTTCCTCGGCTGTTGGCTTATTACCCCCCTTTGGAACCAATACCGCGACAACGATCTCGCCCCACTCCTCGTCAGGATACCCGATTACTGCGGCTTCTTCAACACAAGGATGGCAAAGGAGCACCGCCTCTATTTCAGCGGGTGCGATGTTCTCTCCGCCGCGGATGATCAGGTCATCCTTGCGTCCGGCCAGGAAGACATAACCATCCTCGTCAACCCAGCCCAGGTCCCTGGTGCGAATCCACCCATCTACG
>JAMDCE010000629.1 GCA_023489135.1 Chloroflexota bacterium | reverse complement strand
GTACGATACGGTGAGAAGCATACTATCGGTGACGGCCGCCGTGGCGATGAGCATAGGGGTATATACTTTCATCCCTTATCTCTCACCCCCAATCCCGGGCTCGCGCTTTGACCTGCTTGCACTCTTCATCATTTGCACATGTTTCGTCGCCGCCTGGCGTGTCGCCTACGTTCGGGGTCTTGCCGGGCATCTCTTTGGCCGGCGAATCCTCATCATCGGGGCTGGCTATGCCGGCAGAACCCTGGCCGCGGCAATGAAAGAAGTCGACCAACGAAACTACTCAGCCATCGGCTTTATCGACGACGACGTGACGATGCTTGGCAAGAACGTCGAGGGATTGACCGTACTTGGGACGAGCAGTGATATGGCGACCGTCGTAGAGGAATACTCTGTGGACGAAGTGATCCTTGCCATCAGCAACGGACTGGGGAGCGAAGTCCTCAAAGCGATTGTCCAGTGCCATTACCACGGGGTACCGGTTACACCAATGCCTTCGTTCTTCGAGACGATCAGGGGAATGGTGCCGGTGCAGCACATGGGACAGAACTGGATAGTATCCCTCCAAACGCAGAACCGCAGCCACATCTTTCCTATGGTCAAGCGCGGCGTCGACATCGTAGTGTCCCTGATCGGTCTGCCGTTTTTGATCCTGGTCTTCCCGTTTGCGGCCGTAGCCATAAAGCTTACTTCACCGGGGCCAGTGTTCTACAAGCAGTCACGGCTGGGGAGAAGGGCAAGGCCTTTTGAGATCATCAAGTTCCGCACGATGTACGATAACGCGGAAGCCGAGGGGAAGCCGATATGGGCCGCTCAGAACGACGTCAGGGTGACCCCTGTGGGACGCTTCCTCCGCCGAACGCACCTGGACGAGCTTCCCCAGGTAATCAACGTGCTCAGAGGCGAGATGAGTCTGATCGGGCCGCGGCCGGAGCGCCCGGAACTGGCTGATTCGCTGGAGAGCGAGATTCCTTTCTACCGGAACCGCCTACTAGTAAGGCCGGGGCTGACGGGCTGGGCGCAGGTGAAGTACGGTTACGGCAGCACTCTGGAGGACGCTCTCATCAAGCTGCAGTACGACTTGTATTACATCAAATACGGCTCGCTGTACCTGGATTCCGTCATAGCCTACAAGACGCTCGCGACGATCCTGCGTCTTAGCGGACGGTGAAACGCCGGTCTACATCTGCCTCTTTACAGTCTGCCCACCTCCCTGGCGATCTTCTCTAATTCCTCGTCCGTAAGAGCAGGATGTACTGGCAAGGAGATGGTCTCCGCCGCCGCCCTCTCCGCCTGAGGCAGATCGTCTCTGTAACCGAGATCGAGGTAGATCTTCTGTTTATGCAGGGGAACAGGATAGTATATTCCAGCGCCTATCCCATTGGCGTGAAGCTGCGCCAGAGCCGCGTCTCGGTTGCCCTTCACTCTTATCGTGTACTGATGGTACACGTGCTTGAAGCCTGGCGCGACCTTGGGCGTTATCACGTTGGACAGTCTGGAATCGAAGAAGGCCGCGTTGGCGATGCGCTTCTGAGTGAACTCCTCGAAACGGCTCAACTGGGCAATCCCGATGGCAGCGTGAACGTCGCTCATGCGAAAGTTGTAGCCGAGGATGTCGTGATAATAGCGCTGCCGCTGGCCGTGATTGCGCAGCAGGCGCAGGCGCTCGGCCAGCGCATCGTCGCTCGTCGTGACGATGCCTCCTTCTCCAGTAGTGATGTTCTTGGTCGGATAGAACGAGAAGCAGCCCGTGCCAAATGTGCCCACGCACTTGCCGTGGATGGAAGCGCCGTGCGCCTGGCAGGCATCCTCGATAATCGTGAGTCCTCGCCTTTCCGCGATATCCATTATCCCTGGAATATCGGCCGGGTAGCCGTATAGGTGTACGGGGATGATGGCCTTTGTCCTGGCGGTTATCTTTTCCTCGATAAGCGAAGGGTCGATGTTGTAAGTCTCCTCGTCGATATCCACGAAAACTGGTCTCGCCCCAACGTGCAACACGGCGTTGCCCGTGGCTATGAAGGTATGAGGAGAAGTGATCACCTCGTCGCCGGGACCGACGCCGTGCGCCAGGAGCGCCAGGTGCAGCGCCGTGGTGCCCGAGGAGACGGCAATGGCTGGCGCCAATCGCCGCGGCAAAGTCCTTTTCGAACTGTTCGACGACAGCGCCCTGCGCAAGTACGCCCGAGTCGAGGACGGCGATGATCGCCTTCTTCTCGGCATCACCCATCAGCGGCTTTGCAATCGGAATCAACGGCTACCTCCTGGTTGTGCGCTTATTCTACAGCTAGAATACACCACTCATCGGCTGATTTCAAGGCTGCTTGCCGCTGACGAGTCTCGTGTACAACTGCGACCTCTGATTCGGGCAATGCGACCCCCGAAAGCCGGTCTAACCTAAACCTAACCATTTTCAATCCTGAAACCTAACTCTCTCCTGCTAGAATTGGCCTTAGTATTGAGGTGGTGAGCAGATGATACTTTCTCTGGAACCGACCAATGCCTGCAATCTCAGATGCTTCCATTGTATACGGGATAAACTGGAGGATAGGGGGCACATCCCGTTAGATGTACTTCAGAAGATTCTGCGTGAGGCTAAGAGCTATGGCCTGAACTATGTTGCCATTACGGGTGGTGAGCCAACACTACATCCGCAGTTCGATGGAATGTTGGAAATGATTGTCGGGGAGGGCTTCGAGTTCCACGTGGTCACCAATGGCTTCCAGTTTAAGTCTAAAGTGCTCCCCATTCTTTTGAGACCCCACGTTAAGAAGCATCTCAAACACATCTCTATTAGTTTGGATGGAGCCACGACAAAGACACACGACGCAAATCGCGGCGAAGGCGCGTTCAAGATGATTATGGAGATGCTCGGCCTCTGCAAGCTCAAAGACATACCGTTCAATCTGATTACAATCATCAACAATGTTAACAAGGCGGAGTTGACCGACATCGCGTTGTTTGGCTCTGGCATGGGAGCGACATCTCACATGTTCGGTCCATTAACGGTTACCCCTTTGACAGTGCAGACGGGCATCATCCCTTCTCCTGACGAAACCAAGCGTTTGATGTCCTTTGTTGGTCGGAACCTTTCGAAGGCGCTGAAGATGCGAATCATGTCTGGCTCTGGAAGCTATTGTAGTGCTCCGCTGTTCAGTTGTCGTGTCTTCGGAGGAGATCACCTGAATGTCGATTATCAGGGTAATGCCATTTTCTGCTGTACACTCTCGCACCCTGCCGATGATAGTAAACCCAACGAGCAGGGCAAAGAAGTAATTGCAGATCTAAAGCGCGAGTCGCTGGGAACAGCCATCGTGAGGCAAAGGGAGTTGTCAGCTAGGCTGGTCCGGGAGAGGCTGCGAGAGATCGAGAGGGGAACGCTCAAAGAACTGGACTACTTCCCTTGCTACTGGTGTCTAAAGCAATTTGGCAAACTTGGCTGGCTCGACAGCTATCCTGATTCACCTTGGTCTGAAGTGCTATCCAAAGAGAAGCTCGAGAATAGCGCCGACCTCGTGAGACCTGGCGTGGGCTAAATAATCCGACACAAAATCTGTCACCGGTAGGGGCAGGTTTGAAACCTGCCCCTACCAGGGCGGCGGGCGGCAACATTTGTGTCGATCCATTTAGTTCGTGACCCTCACGTGCTCCAAGAGGTTGTTTTATTGTGAAGACTGGTCGACGTGAAGATGATCTTGAGCTAACCAACGCAAATGTTGCTGCCTGGAAGATAGCCAATAGAGTGTTGGGCGCGGAAAAGGAGATGCCTTGCCGTATTGTAAGTAGAAGCATGTCGCCATTTCTCAGAATCAACGATATCGTCTGGCTTCGTCCGATCACTGTGTCTGAACTTAGATTTGGTGATATCCTCCTGTTTGACGACAATGGCAAACGAATTGTCCACCGATTTCTCAAAAGGGGGAAGATCGGTGACCAAGAAGTTCTTATCACAAAGGGAGATGCTTTGCCTCACGAAGATCTCCCCATCCCGGAGAATCAGTTGCTGGCCATAGTGGTGAGGGTTGAAAGGGGATCTCGAAAGATCGACCTGGAAAGCAGATCGGGTAGACTACTAAACGTGACCATAGGCATTCTATCCTCCTGCCCGCACTTGCTGCCGGTGGCCCGCATCATCTGGCGCCTTCTCGGCGTGAGAAGACTTAAGGTTCTTGCTGGCCGAAGCAGCCAGCCATTGCCAAAACTCTAACCGTTTCAATTCGCAAATACCAGCCATCCGATGGTTTGAGGAGGTGTAAACGTGGTTACCCCAGTGAATGAGCGTCAGATACAGCTTAAGGACGATGTTATTATCACATCCCTGGATGATCAGGAAGGTATTGTGTTGGACGTTGCCGCAAAGAGCTATTACACGATCAATCAGACGGGGCTTTTTCTATTGAATCTCCTGCAAGAAAACGATAACCACGTGGAAGGTTCAACTCTCAGGAAACGGCTTCTCGAGGAGTATGACGTTTCGGAGGATGAAGCGGAGCGAGATATCGCCGATTTCGTTAAACGACTACACGACCGAGGTCTCGCTTATTACAGCTAAGGTAGCCACAGCCTTCCTGTCCTGCAAATTACGAAGAAAGGAGGTGACGTATGAGTAATTCGACAGGAAACGAGTCGGCGAATGGAAAGAACGTTTACGTTAAACCTACCATCGACGAAGGCGACGATCTTCCTGGGGCCGCCGCAGGTAAGCACGGGATCGTTTTCACACCGGCCATAGCCGAAGGCGGACCCGATTAACATCGCTTTCGCGAGGCTGTTGCGCCCGCTGCACGAGCCCGAAAGTAACCCGCGGGTGCGACAGGCCTCATCAGAGAAGCCATGCAATTTGCTATGCACACATTATTGGAGGAGCCTTTGCCTTTCGCATATCACAAGAAACTGGCAAATGAGATTCGTCCTGAAGCAGAGGTTCTCTTCCGCTGTGCTCGAACGTACATAGATGCGGAGACAGCCCACAGAATCGAGACTTTAGTCCGGGAGGACTTGGATTGGGGCTACTTGCTCAGGGCTGCACATCGGCATAGAATGGTCTCCCTCGTTCATTGGCAGCTTAATGCAACGTGTGCGGAAGCTGTTCCGAAGGATATCCTGGATCGTCTCCGAGATCGTTTTCGTCAGACCAACAAGCGGAATCTCTTATTGGCCAGTGAATTGCGCCGCATTCTGAAATTATTCGAGGCGGAAGGCATACCCGTGGTGCCGTTCAAGGGGCCAGTCCTGGCCGTTGCGGTCTACGGAAATCTCGCCTTACGACAGTTCGATGACCTTGATATGCTGATCCAGCGGCAAGATGCCCTTAGAGCGAAAGATCTGCTGATCTCCCAAAGATATCGGCCACAGTACAAGCTGAACCGTGCACAGGAAGCTTCCTACATGCAGACCGAATGCGAGTTTTCGTTTCTGCACGAAAACGGTGTCTTCCAGGTGGAGATCCATTGGGATTTTCTGCCACATTACTTCTCTATGCAGTTCGATACAGAAGGCATTTGGGAGCGTGTCGAGCGCGCATCTCTAGGTGGCTTGGAGGTTCCCACGCTCGCACCAGAGGACTTGCTCCTATTTCTGTGTGCACACGGTTCTAAACATTACTGGGAGCGGCTGAGTTGGATCTGCGACGTTGCTGAACTGATCCGCGCTCGTCCAGATCTGCGTTGGGAAGCGGTGATCGAGCAGGCGCGAATATCAGGTGGCGAGCGAATGTTATTGGTGGGCCTTTCCCTGGCAAACGATTTGTTGGGAACGATGCTGCCCGCCTACGTCCTGGAAAGGATGCAGGCAGATTCGGCGGTGAAATCGCTGAGTGCGCGGGTGCGTGGACGGCTTCAACGGGATATCCAAAGGGAGCCGAACACGTGGGAACGCAAGCTGCTCTTCACCAACATCAGGATTTTCAATCTCAGTGTAAGGGAGCGTCCCCTCGACAAGATCAGATACTATCTTCGTATGGCGCTAACGCCAACGGTACAAGAAACGATGGCCTTTCCGCTGCCCCTGCCACGGTTTCTCTATACTTTATACTACCTGCTGCGTCCTGTCCGATTTGTCGAAAAGCACGGGCGGAGGGTGTGGAGTCACTTTTCGCGGTCAGCAAATCGCACCATAACGTTGCGGGGAGAAGGGTGAAGAGTCCTGTTCGATCTTATGTCGCGGCTCTCTTTCAGGCGACGCAGTGGAAGATTGCGCTGGCGCTCATATTAACAGCATTCCTTAGCCTGACAGAGGGTATTGGGCTATTGATGCTAGTACCAATTATGCAGTTGGTCGGACTGGACACTCAGACGGGAACAGTTGGTCAACTTGCCAGGTTTGTGTCATCGATCTTCGCGGTCGTCGGCGTGCATCTAACGTTAAACACCGCCCTTATCCTCTTCTTACTCGTTATCACCGTAAACGCTCTGCTGTTTCGTTGGCAGACTACTGTCAACTTTGCCATCCAACAAGAGTTCGTAGTTCACCTGCGCCAGCGACTCTATCGCGCAATTGCCAATACCAATTGGCTGTTATTCTCTCGGACCAAATCCTCCGATTTCACCGTTGTGTTGACCGCTGAGATCGACCGGGTTGGAGCGGCGGCTCAGATGCTCTTTCTTCTGATTGTCAACAGCATTGTCGCTGCTGTCTATCTTGCGTTGGCGCTCCAGTTATCAGGGATAATAACTGGACTTGTATTTGCAGTTGGTGCTGGATTGCTGGTATTGCTTAAGGGCAAGAGACGACCGTCTCGTCTAACTGGCGAAGCGCTTTCGTTTGCGCTAAATGGGCTCTATGCGGCAACGATTGAGCATCTGGGCAGTATGAAAACGGCCAAGAGCTACGGTGTCGAGGAGAGGAATGTCGAAGACTTCTCACAGTTGACTAAGCGTGTGGCGAAGATGTATGCAGACGCGGTTCGCAATCGGGCTGAGGCGAAATGCTGGTTTGACATAGGGTCGATGTGGATTCTGAGCATCATCCTTATCGTTTTGATCCAGTTTCTAGGTGTCCCCACCGCCGGTGTACTTTTGCTCGTGTTCTTATTCGCCAGGGTAATGCCCAGGTTTTCTGCTATTCAGCAGACCTATCAGCAGTTTCAAAACATGTTGCCAGCGTTTGCGACGGTTATGGATGTGCAGGCTCGATGCGAGGCTGCAGCGGAGCCAAAGCCAGCGCGATGGGAGCAGATCGAGCTCAGAGACAGCATCCGGCTCGAACGAGTTTCGTTCTCTTATGAAGAGCGTGGCGACCCTCTAGTCATCTCCGATCTCGATTTAGTTATTCGAGCTGGCCAGACTACTGCTATTGTTGGGCCTTCTGGTGCCGGCAAGAGCACCGTCGCCGATTTAGTTATTGGATTAGTCGTGCCAAATCGAGGTCGGGTGCTGGTGGACGAGATGCCATTGTGTGCCGAACGGATGCGGGCTTGGCGCGAACAGATTGGGTACGTGCCGCAGGAGACCTTTCTCTTTCACGACACGATACGCGCCAACCTGTTGTGGGCGCGACCTGATGCAACGGATGAAGAAATTCGCGAAGCACTACGACTAGCGGCCATCGATGACTTCATCTCTAAGCTTCCAGAAGGAATGGAGACTATTATCGGTGATCGCGGAGTGCGATTGTCTGGTGGAGAAAGGCAGCGTCTGGCTTTGGCGCGAGCATTACTACGTAGACCCGCTGTGCTGATTCTCGACGAGGCTACCAGCAACCTTGACTCAGAGAATGAAAATCGAATCCAAGGTGCGATAGATGAACTTCACGGCCGAATAACCATGTTGGTCATTACGCACAGATTGTCTACGGTCCGTCAGGCCGATACTGTTCACGTGCTAGAGCAAGGGCATCTCGTCGAGTCTGGTGATTGGGAGAGCCTCATGGCTGATGAGGAAAATGGACGGTTTCGTGGTTTGTGCCGAGCTCAGAGGCTGAATAGGGCGGACGCACAGGAGTTACTGGTCCTCAAATGAGTGAGGTTGGCACTCACCCGGACTCTTTACCTACTTGCTATTCTGCGAAATGCTGCTATACTGTTGTCGGTTTTCCTCAGAACATCACACGATGGAGTGCAAAGTGGACGGACATCCATCACCTTCAGCATCGCAACGTATCTCGATTTTATTTTATCTTGTTCTGTTGGCGACGTTAGCCGCAGTAGTCCTTGTGCTCAGCGCCTGCACCAATCAACAGCAGCCTGTTGCTGCAGACGGTAAGCCCTCGGCAGAGACCAAGTCGGCATCCACTGGCGTGCAGCCGGCCGCCGAGGCGAAAAAGACTGAGAGCTCGGCCGCTAAGACAGCCGCCACTCCAGTTTCGAAGTCGACCGCTGCCCCATCCGCCCAGGCGCCCGTGCCGCAAAACACGGACGATCAGAGCCTGGGTCCTTACATCCCACACTCGCCGAAAGGTCGCGACGACTGTCTGGCTTGCCACGCACGACTGGCGGTTTTCCCGGTGCCGGCCAACCACGAGGGCCGCAGTGACGATACCTGCCAGACCTGCCACAAGCCTTTTCCTGGCGGCGCGCCAAAGATCGCTCACACGCTCGAAGGCAAAACGGACTGCATCGTCTGCCACGGAACGAAGGGCATCGCGCCAGTCCCTGCCAGCCACGCCAGACGCACGGCAAGCAATCTCTGCGTGATGTGCCATACAGAGACGCTGACGCCCAAGGTCATCGCCCACACACTGGAAGGGAAGACTAACTGCACTCAGTGCCACGGCGCTGGCAAGCTGGTGAAGCTGCCCAAGAGCCACGACGGCAGAACCGAGCAGACGTGCCAGATCTGTCACACTCAGACTACTGAGCCACCGATGATAGCCCACACGCTCGATGGAAAGAGTAACTGCACTCAGTGCCACGGCGAAGGCAAGGTGGTGAAGCTACCCCCAAGCCACGCGAACAGGACGGTGGAAACGTGCGCGCTTTGCCACACCAAGGTCGCCACGCCACCCGCAATCGCCCACACGCTCGAAGGGAAGGCTAATTGCACACAGTGCCACGGAACTGGCAAGCTGGTGAATTTGCCCGCCAGCCACGCGAATCGCACCGAGAACATGTGCCAGCTTTGCCACACTCAGACGATGCAGCCGCCAGTGATGGCGCATTCGCCCGAAGGCAAGGCAAACTGCACTCAGTGCCACGGCACTGGCAAGCTGGTTAGCCTGCCCCGGAGCCACGAAGGCAGGACTGCGCAAATGTGCACTATTTGCCATACCCAGTCAGTCGATCCGCCCAGGGCGCCACACAGGACTGACGATAGAGATACCTGCACGGGGTGCCACAACGCCAAGATGTTGAAGGCATTGCCGCCAAGCCACGCCAAGCGCACGGATGCTATGTGCACAGCCTGCCACCAGCCATGGGAGGGTGGCGTGCCGAAGATACCGCATAAGCTGGAAGGCCGCACCGAGTGCGCTGTCTGCCACGAAGTGGCCATTCCAAAATAGTGTTAAGGAGGCGCTTCTATGCCGTTTGTGAGAATCGACATGTTCGAAGGCCGCACGAAAGAGCAAAAGGCTGCGCTGGCCAAGGCTGTCACCGCAGCCGTGCAGGAGACGCTGGGCGCTGCGCCGGAGCACATCTACGTCATTATCAACGAGTTGCCACCGGAGAACATAGCCGTCGGTGGAGTTCCCAGGTCTAGAGACGCTGGGCAGAAGTGACATAGGGGAAACCGAAAAGCCCGGGCGCGGGCCTCAGAGCGGCGTCTTCATCGCTTCAGCCTGCGCCCGCTTGATTACCCCGTCATAAAGCGCTGTGTACTCGGGCAAGTCCTTGTCCACTAACACGCCACGTACGATCTTGCCACTGGACTCGCCGTCCTGAACAGACTTGGGCGCGGTGTTCTCTCGCATCCAGTTGAGCATCGCCACTGGAGAGCCCATATCATTCTGCCTGCCGTAGCCGACGTGACAGTTGCTGAGAACCTCGACCACGGCAAAGCCTTTCTTGTTCAG
>JAMDCE010000429.1 GCA_023489135.1 Chloroflexota bacterium | reverse complement strand
AGAGTGGGTAACCTCTACGCCGGGGATGGCGATTATGTCCCAGTACTGCCGGATCAACGCGCAATCGGCCCGCACGGCCTCAAGTACGGTGGCGTAGTTACCCATCCCCACGTGATCGGTCAGTGCCAGGGCAGCGCAGCCGTTGACCTTGGCTCGTCGCGCCTGTTCGACCGGAAGCAACTCTCCATCGCTGTAGAGGGTGTGAGTGTGAAAATCGCAGATTTGCATATCTACTCCGTGATAGATTTCAGACCTCTGTTTGTAAAGGCCAAGGGCGTTGTGTTATACTCGCTCTGGCACTGGTCCAATGGTCTCTCGGCTAATCAATGGTGTTCACCATAGCTGTGCTTGGTCTTTACCGCCCAGGGAGGTGACCAGGTTAAGCATCCAATCCTTCGGCACCTTAGGCGCACCACCGAGAGATTATAGCACATTGTTCGGTTGTTCGAGGTTAGGGTGAGGTACGGGCAGTGTCCGCCGGATTGCGGAAATGGCTAGACTGTCACCCTGAGCGCAGCGAAGGGTCTCGCCTATCGAGGGAGATTCTTCACTCCGTTCAGAATGACAGCTCCTCCCACGCTTTCCCGTTTCTGCAGTATCCTGTGCACCGCTGAGTTGCGCCTCCCTGACACGCCGCAAGAGATACAAGGAAGATATCGTGAACGAGCCGAAGCCGCTGGCCGCTATTTTCGAAGATTACCTCACCTCCGTCGAAGATGAGCTACGGGCCAGCTTCCGTCGAGATGAGGAGTCTCTCCTTCCGTTCTACGGAATGATGCAGTATCATCTGGGTTGGCTGGATGAACACTTTCGACCCACTCAAAGCGATCAGGGCAAGAAGCTCCGGCCCACGCTTTGCCTTCTGGCCTGCGAAGCGGCCGGCGGGGACCCTCAGATGGCACTGCCAGCCGCGGCGGCGCTGGAGCTGGTGCACAATTTCTCCCTCATCCACGACGACATCGAAGATCAAAGCCCCCAGCGCCGTCACCAAGCCACCCTCTGGCACGTCTGGGGAGTACCCCAGGCCATAAACGCCGGCGATGGAATGCTGATGATCTCCCACCTTACTCTCCACCGATTGGCTGAGAGTGGCGTTCCGGCCGACAAGCTTCTCACCCTTATCCGCATATTTGACCAGAAAGTACTGACTCTTTGCGAAGGGCAGTACTTGGATCTCAGCTTTGAGAACCGGCTAGATATTACGGTGGGGAATTACCTGGCCATGATCGCACGAAAGACGGCGGCTCTGATCGAGTGCTCCACCTATCTGGGTGCACTGTTAGCCACCGACGCCGAGAGATTGACCGAAGCGTATCGTCGCTTCGGTCAATCTCTCGGCCTGGCCTTCCAGATTCGCGACGATGTGCTGGGTATTTGGGGAGAAGAAAAGGTCACGGGCAAACCGGCCGCCGATGATATCCGCTCCCGAAAGAAGACATTGCCGGTTGTCTACGCTCTTGAGAATGCCACCGGCCGCCAGAAAGAAGTGCTGGTCAGGATTTACCGGCAAAGCGAACTGACCGAAGACGACGTTCAGCAGGTGATGTCAGTTCTGGCCGACCTGGGAGCGCAGGCCTTCGCCCAGGAGGCCGCTCTCCGCCATTACTCCCAGGCCCTGGACGAACTGGATTCGCTGGGCCCGGACAACAAGGCAAAAGAGAGACTGCGGGCTTTGGCCTCTTTCCTCGTTCAAAGAACCTATTGACATGTGGCTGAAGATGTGTTAGTTTGATCATGGTAAGCGAAGGCTGACCCAGTTAGATCAGTTTAATAGGATGGCCTAATTCCCGAGCAGGGAAACGGGGGAACCGAGTTCGTGGGGTGAGTCCTGCGGAATGCAGGTAGGGTAGCTCTTTCAGCCCGAACCCGTCAGCTAACCTCGTAGGCACTTGAAGGAGGATGTGCAAAGGTACTCCAGAGAAGACCTGAGGCAGAATCCTCAGGTCTTCTCTTTTTCCCATAAACATCCCCTCCACCTAGAATTCCTTCACACCCCGAGGGCCAACATGGGTAAGCGCAAAATCGTCGTCGCTCTGAGTTTGGTCACGGTTGTGGTAATCGGCTTTGTGCTGGTGAACCTGCCCACGGATCCGCACGTTGATCTCAAATCGATAAGCCACAACGACGTCCCACCGCAGTATGCGATAAGCTCTCTCGATTCGTCTGACTATCGCAACTCTACTTCAGTGCAAAAGGCGGTGGACTTCATCAAATCGCTTCAGCCGGAAGGAACGTACATTTTGACCAGTCCCGGCCAGGACGACGTGGTGCATATGGACGTGGCTCACAGCGTCATAGCCCTGGCTAAAGTGAAACGAGTTTCGGAAGCGAAATCGGCCATGAACTGGCTGCTAGGTCGAATGACCAGGACCGACGACGAAGACGCCTGGGTTGATCTCGACTACGACGGCCAGGTTCACCGGGTCTCCTACGCCGGAAGTTGGTGGGACCACTTCCACACCTCCGGCAAACCCTATAGGGATAAGACCCGAGGCCGAGGTGAAGGCGTCGGCATGGCCCTGATCGCCGTCTATTCCATCTACCAGGAAGATCCACATTACCTGGATACCGAGGTATCCGGACAGAAAGTGGGTGATTACGTCGTCCAGGCCGCCCGGTACTTGAGCAGCCCGGCCGTCCAGAAACCCGACGGCCGCTTCAATCACCGCCCAGACTATCGGGTCTCTTTTGACGAGGAGTGCGCCCGAATGGCTCTGGGCTTGAAATTGGCGGCGCAAATGATCGCTCGGCGGGGTGATGGCCGGGCGATCGCCGCCATAGAACAGAGCGCCGATAAAGGCCTGGCCGCGCTGAACAAAGGCGACGGCATTAACAAAGGAATGGCTTTCGACTATTACGCCAAGAGTCTCTGGGGCATCGCCAAAGGCGATGCCGCTCGGCTAGAACTGGCCAGCTTGCGGCAGGCTAGCCTGGTCACCAGTTCCGGCGTCAAGAACTGGGACTGGCAGCAACTCACCGCAGCGGAACTCCAGGACAAGATCAAGTGGTGGGCGGTGGGGCAGGCCATCGGCCCTGCTCAGACTTTCGACTGGGGAATGGCCAACATCATCGCCGGAGATCTATACGAGGCTTTCAAAATCGAGGGCACCTGGCTACCTCTTCAAAGGACCGACGGGGGCTTTGCGGGCACCTACCTTCTGGGGGGACGGGTGCCTCTTGGTCCCCCCACTTCCTATACCGCCGCTCGCTTCATCCTTTTCGAGCGCATGCTCACGGAGGTAGTCAATAGCAAGGAGGCCTAGGGAACGGGCTCCTAAATAATCCCTTACCCCGTAACCTCGCGATTCCTGTAATCCCAGGAGCCCGTTCCTCCGGTCACCGGCCTCGCGCCCGACCTCCTAATAGCAAAGCCTGTAGATCCAGTCGGGCGCCTTCACTTCACCCTTTGGGATGTCATAGGGCGGGTAATATGGTTTTATGTCAATCACCAGCGTGCCATCTATTGCATCGAGCCCCTCCACCTCGATTTCCACTCCGCTCACTTTTAGCAGTTTCACCGTAGTCAACCCAACTGGGTTGGGACGCTGAGGTCAGCGACAAGCGAACATCCCAACCTCGGGAACGCTTGGATTTCCCTGAGGTCGGGTGATAGCCTTGGCTTCCAGTTGCTCGTGCATCCAGTAGATTACCTGCAGATGTGAATAACTTTCGAGGCCCCGCAGGTAGTCAGCAAATTTCGGATCCAACTCAATCACCGTACGGGCATCCTCAAAGCCACCGGTCTGCTGGGTAGAGACTTTCGAGCGAATGACCCCAACAGAGTACATGGAAATCTGTCCATCCGGTCCGACAGGTTGCACTCTTCGCATAACCACCCCCTCTCTATAGTGATCACTCTGAACGGCCATACCACAATAGCAAAGGCATTAGGTAAAGTCAATCAGTCATGGTATTGACAATGGGCCGACCGCGTGCTAAACTGCAGTAAATTAATCAACTTACTTGTCTTTCCACGGTCGCGTTGGCGATCGAGATCCAATCTTCGGCCGGCTTTACTACAAGGAGTCGTGGTGATGGTCCCAGGCAAGGCGCTGACCAGAGAGCGAACTGGTGTTGCGGGAAGTGCTGGAGGCCCTGAGCAGAACTAAGTACGGGTCGATCCATTTAATCGTGCAGGACGGCCGGGTGGTTCAGCTCGAGAAGCTACAGAGGATTCGCTTGCCCCAGAAGATTCCCTGTTCCCAATTATAATGGCCGACTAGACGACTAGAGGCCCGGGCTTCGTGATGAAGCCTGGGCTTTTCTTGGCGCCGACTTGCCAAGCACACTGTTAAGGAGGAATAGCATCGTGGAGGGAGTCTTGACATCTCTGGATCAAACAGTCTCGGCCTGGGCCCGGGCGACCGGAGTCCTGAAGTTTCTCGGCTCTTTGGTTCTCGTCCTGAGAGTCTGGCCAATCGTCTCACTGTCCGGGGCAGTGCTGCTCCTGGTTGCGCAGTCCTGGAATATCCGCTCTGGGCGGTGAGCCTGGGCCTGGCCGCCAGCCTGGCGGGTCATGCTCACTGCGCTGGCGGCGAATTCGGTCACCACCCGCGGCCTGGGGCGAAGATCGCCGAATTCCTGGGTGCCGTTGCCGTACCAGCTGCAATCGATCAGATCATCTCCTTGGTGCACAAACCTGAAATTGCAAAAAACGCTCTGGCGCGCATCTGGCTAGCGCGTGAGCGGACGTATTGCAGCATCACCTGGATGGGGAGGCAGTTGCGTGAGTGAACAAAATATGGCTCGCCGGCTGGACCTTTGTGGAGATCTTTGTCATGGGAACGCAAGCACTGTATCATGTAGCCCGTTCCTCGGGGAAGGGATCTGAGGACAAAAGCCTGAGCCAGTACTACGCCAGGGGTGGAAACGCGAATGAAGGCGCGCATTGTAGTCGTAGACGACGACGTGAACATCACCAAGGCCTTAAAGCGGGGCCTTACCTATGAGGGCTATGAGGTGGAAGTGGCTAACGATGGCGAAGAAGCCCTCCAGTTGATTCGTCGCGGCCTGCCTGATCTCGTGGTACTGGATCTAATGCTACCGGGCATCGACGGCTTGGAAGTCTGCCGCAGGTTGCGAGCGGCGGGAGATCCCATCCCAATCCTTATGTTGACGGCCAAGGATGAGTTGGCCGACAAAGTGGCCGGTCTGGAGACAGGGGCCGACGACTACCTGGTCAAACCGTTCGCTTTCGAGGAGTTATTGGCCCGCGTCCACGCTCTTTTGCGCCGGTACGAGCCCGACGACCGGCTGGTCCGGCGTTACGATGACCTCACGCTGGACGAAGGCAGGAGAGTGGTGCGGCGCGGCGATCGCGTGGTTCCTTTGAGTGCAAAGGAGTACGAGCTCCTGTCCCTGTTCCTTCACCAGCCCGAGCGGGTGTTGAGCCGAGATATTCTTCTGGAAAAGGTCTGGGGGTACGATTTTGCGGGAGAATCCAACGTGTTAGACGTGTACATCCGCTACCTTCGCGCAAAGCTGGAGGAAGAAGGAGAGAAACGCCTCATTCACACGGTGCGTGGGGTTGGTTACGTACTCCGGGAGTGAGCGTCTGTGTCCATCCGTCTTCGCCTCGCCCTTTGGTATAGCGGTCTGCTGGCCGCGGTGCTGGTGGCCTTTGGCCTCGTCCTCTACCTTACGATGAGCAACCACCTAAACGATAGCGTGGATGTAGCGGTTTCTCAGACGGCCAAGCACATACAAGCCTCGATTACGATCACCTCGGATTCGGCCTCTCCCAGAGGCAAGGTGACAAGTCCCCCTATCGACGAGTTCGCCTCGCACGACGTCTACGTCCAGATTTTTGCCAAGAACGGCGAGCTGATAGCCGCCTCAGCCAACGTTGGTGGGAAGTGGGTGGCCGCCGATGGCGCCGTGCTTAACAGGGTCCTCAGAAGCGAGTCCGTCTACTCGACGGCCTCCGTGCGGGGAGAGCACCTGAGAATATACAGCACGCCTTTGTTGGCTGGGCAACAGGTCGTGGGGCTCATTCAGGTGAGCCAATCGCTCAACTCCGTCGATGGCACCCTTGATCGACTGAGCATCTTTCTATTCGCCGGGATCGCCGGGGCGATACTCGTAACAGGGCTCAGCGGTTGGGCTCTCGCAGGCAGCGCCTTAAGCCCTATCGACGGCATTACCCGAACCGCCCGGGCGATCGCCCTTTCGGGAGGCTTCAGTCGACGCCTCCAGGGCCTTCATCGGAAAGATGAGGTAGGTCAGCTCGCCGTGACGTTCAATGAGATGCTAGCAAGCTTGGAGGCGGCCTACTCGGCGCAGCGGCGCTTCGTGGCCGATGCATCCCACGAGCTTCGCACGCCGCTCACATCTATCAGGACGAACCTGGACGTCCTCCGTCGGGCACCGGACGCGCCTTCGGCCGACAGAATCGAGGCTCTAGACGATGCGGCTAAGGAGGCGGATAGAATGGGGCGCCTGGTAGCAGATCTTCTGGCTCTGGCTCGGGCAGACGCTGGGCTCGACCTGGAAATGGACACCATAAATCTAGCCGAACT
Source organism: Chloroflexota bacterium (assembly GCA_023489135.1). The sequence goes on along the minus strand of JAMDCE010000429.1, from coordinate 3,599 downwards.
AGTGGCGGAGGTTCACCGGGATCTGAAACCGGAATACTCTGGTGTTGAAGTGTCCCTGGAGCATCTGGACGACGTGAGCGTACTGGGAGACAGGGATCGCTTGAAGCAATTGGTCTTGATCCTGGTGGATAACGCCTCGAAGTACACGCCAGCGGGGGGACAGGTCAAGCTGGCTGTCCACGAAGAGAACCTCGTGGCTGCTCTGCAGGTAGCTGATACGGGCATTGGTATCGACTCCGAGGATATCTCCCAGGTGTTCAATCGTTTCTTTCGAGGCAAAAAGGCGCGACGATTGGACCAGGGTGGGACTGGCCTGGGGCTGGCGATTGCGAAATGGATAGTGGAGGAACACGGGGGTGAGATCGCCATCGAAAGCAGACCTGGTCAGGGGAGCAGGTTTACGGTTAGTCTGCCGATAATCAGATAGATCATAGGGCACAGGCGCGAGAGGAAGGGCTTCCAGGAGGAAGTCCTTTTTGTATGGCCCAAATTCTAAGCTGATTCTAAGCTCCGGCTAATCTCACACTAAGGGTCCGACTTTAAGATGCATTTGGGGCTAGAGGAGCATAACCCACAAAGAAGACAGAAAGGAGAACTTTCACCTGTCTAGAACTTGACCCAAGCGTCGAAGCAGATTTCACTGGCAGATCCTCTGGCCCCGGCAGCTTTTTGGTCATTGGACAAAGGAGACCGTGTATGAACGAGGAACGACTGAGACGGGTCAGCTTTACGGTTCGGGGGATGTCGTGCGCCTCTTGCGTAACAACGATTGAACGGACGTTGAAGGCTCAACCTGGAGTAGCCGAAGCTAACGTCAACTTCGCCGCTCAGCGGGCCACGGTCATCTACGATCCAACGGTGATTAGCCTGAGGGATTTGAGTCAAGCGGTAGCCGACGTGGGCTACGAGATTGGTCAAGAGGAGATTCTGCTCAAGGTTACGGGGATCAGCTGCGCTTCGTGCGTTAGTAAGATCGAGAAAGCGGTAGGGCAGCTCGAAGGAGTTTCTCAAGTTGTCGTCAACTTTGCCGCTGGAAGCGCCAAGGTGCGTTATTATCCAGGGCTGGTCACGCCTGCGGAGATCAAGAAGGTAATCAAGGAACTGGGCTACGAGGTTGGTGACAAACTGGAGGGTGAGGCCGCTCTGGACCGGGAGAGGGAACTGCGGCAAAAGGAACTTCGCCGTCAGGGAATCTTCCTGGCTCTGGCCTGGCCGCTGGCGTTACTGATCATGGTGGGGACCTTTCAGGAATACTGGATCTTACCGAAGTTCGTGCCGGAGTTCCTTGCCAACAAGTACGTCCTTCTCGCTCTCACGACACCTGTGGTCCTGGGACCCGGCCGGCAGTTCTTCGTGAACAGTCTCCGGGGCCTACGCCACGGCGTGACCGATATGAATCTTCTGTACGCCACTGGTATCGGGGCCGCCTACTTCATTGCCGTGCTCAACACCCTCTGGCCTACGGGGGGATTCGGTGGACCAAGAGCGACCTTCTTTGAATCGGCGGCGCTTCTTACTGCATTCATTATCCTGGGACGGTTCCTGGAAGCTCTAACCCGAGGCCGGACGTCGGAAGCCATCAGAAAGCTGATGAGTCTCCAGCCGAAGGTGGGGCGGGTTTTGCGAGACGGGCAGGAGGCGGAGGTCCGGGCCGATGAGGTGGAAATCGGCGATCTGGTGATCGTCAGACCCGGCGAAAGCCTGCCCGTGGATGGCGTCGTCAGGGAAGGCTATTCAGCCGTGGACGAATCAATGGTCACGGGTGAAAGCATGCCCGTGGAGAAGAAGATTGGCGACGAGGTGATCGGCGGCACCGTTAACAAGACGGGCTCCTTCAAGTTCGAGGCAACCAAGGTCGGCAAAGATACGGCCTTAGCCCAAATCGTCAAGCTGGTCGAAGATGCCCAGGCCTCCAAGGCGCCGATTCAGAAGTTGGCCGACATGGTGGCAGGCCACTTCATTCTGGGAGTGCACGTTCTGGCCCTGACGGTGTTCACGTTCTGGTTCTTTATCGGCTACGATCGTTTCTTCAGTCCGGCCAGCAGCTTCATTCTCTCGCCATCCGCGCTAGGCCAAATTGGCGTCTTCGGCTTCGCCTTGCTTCTGAGCATCACAGTTCTGATCATCTCCTGCCCTTGCGCCGTGGGCTTGGCGACTCCAAGTGCGATGATGGCAGGTACGGGTAAGGGAGCAGAGAACGGCATCCTTTTCAAAGGTGCAGATGCCATCGAAGGCACCAGCAAGCTGGAAGCGATTGTCTTCGATAAGACCGGGACGCTAACCAGGGGCGAACCATCGGTGACCGACATAGTGGCGACCGGAAGATTCGCGGAGCGCGAGGTTCTGCAGTTGGCGGCGGTGGTCGAAAAGAATTCGGAACATCCGCTAGGTGAAGCCATCGTGCGCGCAGCCAAGGTGGCTGAGATAAAGGTGGTAGATCCAGATAAATTCGAGGCCCTACCAGGTCACGGCGTCATTGCCCGGCACCGGGACAAAGAGATCTTGCTGGGAAATCGCAAGCTAATGAGAAATCGCGGCGTTCCTATCGAAGCTCTCTTGCAAAGAGCGGAAGAACTAGAAACGGATGGCAAGACGGTTATGTTCCTTGCGGAGGCTGGGGTGCCGGCGGGGATAATCGCCGTGGCCGATACCCTGAAGGCGCATTCGGTGGAGGCGGTGAGCCGATTGCACCGGCTCGGTCTCGAGGTGGTGATGATTACGGGCGACAACCGGCGGACGGCGCAGGCCATTGCCCGAGAGGTGGGGATCGACCGGGTCTTGGCAGAGGTGTTACCGCAGGACAAGGCCAATGAAGTGAAAAAGCTTCAAGCTCAAGGAAAAAGGGTAGCCATGGTTGGCGACGGCATCAACGATGCTCCGGCTCTGGCGCAGGCTGATGTGGGCGTCGCCATCGGTAGCGGGACGGATGTGGCCAAGGAGACGGGTAACATCATCCTCATCAAGGATGATCTGAGAGATGTGGTGTCAGGCATCGAGCTGGCTAAGGCCACGATGCGCAAGGTGAAGCAAAACCTCTTCTGGGCGTTCTTTTATAACACCGCTGGGATTCCGATTGCCGCAGGGCTTTTGTACCCGTTCTTCGGCTTAGTGGTGAGTCCAGAACTAGCGGCCTTCTTCATGGCGACCAGTTCGGTTTCGGTAACGCTGAACACATTGCTACTGAAGAGATACCAGCCTTCCTTAAAGAGAGGCGCAGGGCGCGGCCTCCGAGAAGGAGGGGTCGCGCTAAGTTCGCGGACTGAGGTAGGAAGGGAACACTCCCTAAGTTAGGGTAGGAGATGATAAGCGATGGCTCAGAAAGACAGTAGCGCTGGCACAGTTAGCACCCTCATTTGCGTCGGTATTTCTCTGGCGCTGGCGTCAGCGTTCTTTACAGCGGCTAGCCTGCTGGACAAGGCCGTTGTAGCAAGGTTCGGTGGAGCGGGTTGGGTCTTTGTGTTGGCTATGATCGTGACACTGCCTTTGATCACTCCGCTGGTCAAGAAATGGTTCAGACCACTTAACGTCGGTTCGGCAACACCCGCCGCCCACGATCAGTAGCTATCAGTTTGACCGGCCAAAACAATCTGAACTCAACA
>JAMDCE010000405.1 GCA_023489135.1 Chloroflexota bacterium | reverse complement strand
GTAGGCCACCGGGCACGAGACGAACGTATGCGCGCCGCCTCCAAGCAAATCAGGCGTTATTAAGCGACCAAAATGCTAGAGGATAGGCCAACCAGGGCGAAAAACCCAGATTTACTGAGACAGGCTCAGCCGGTCGCCCCTACAATTCGCAGGGGCGACCGGCTGGTCGCACTGGTGAGTGTTCCTGCGGATACAATCCTCGACAATGTGCATCTATCCTTGGCTTGATGCGGAAGGGGCACGGTGTAACCGTGCCCCAATTTGCTACTTGTCGAGGAATATGAGAGCAGCTTTTTCTCAGCTCTGTGCCGCCGCCTTTTTGGCCTCGGCGATTATCGACTGAGCCTCGTGCGCCGGAACCTCCTCGTAGTGGGAGAACTCCATCGTGTACAAGCCGCGCCCCTGGGTTATGGAGCGCAAATCGGCCGCGTAGTGCTGCATTTCGGCCAGCGGGGCTAGAGCCTTGATGATACTCATCCCGTCCTGAGGCTCCATGCCCAGCACGCGAGCCCTCTTGCTGTTCAGGTCGCCCATAACGTCGCCCATGTACTGTTCGGGAACCGTGACGGTCACATCCATTATGGGCTCGAGCAGAACCGGTTTCCCGCTCTCCATTCCTTTCTTGAAGGCCTGAGAGCTGGCGATCTTGAAGGCCATTTCCGACGAGTCTACCGGGTGGTACGAGCCGTCGTACAGAACGACCTTTACGTCTACCACCGGGTAGCCCGCCAGGACTCCCTGGGGCAACGCCTCGCGCACCCCCTTCTCCACCGCCGGAACGTAGTTCTTGGGAACCACTCCTCCGACGACCTTGTCGCCGAACTCGAAGCCCGCTCCACGCGACTGCGGTTGCAGCTCCAGGAACACGTGTCCGTACTGTCCGTGTCCGCCGGTCTGCTTCTTGTGCTTGTACTCGGCCTTGGTCGGCATGGTTATAGTTTCTTTGTATGGAATCTTGGGCGTGCTGAGTACGACATCCACTCCAAACTTGCGCTTCATCCTTTCGGCGGCGATGTCTACGTGCGACTCGCCCATACCGGACATGAGCGTTTCTGACGTGTCCGGGTCCTTGCGCACTTGTAGCGTGGGGTCTTCTTCGACCAATCGTGCCAGCGACGGCCCCAGCTTGTCCAGGTCGACCTTGGTCTTCGGCTCCAGCGCAGCCGTGTAGGCCGGCCGTGGGAAGGAGATGCCCGGAAGAACCACGGGGTGGTCCTTGCTGGAAAGAGTGTCGCCGGTGCTGGTCTCCTGGAGCTTGGCCACGGCACCCAGGTCTCCCGCGCCGACGCGATCTACCGGCTCCTGGGTCTTGCCTCGAATCGTGAAGAGCTGGCCGATTCGCTCGTCCCTGTTCTTGTTGGCGTTGTAAACCTGCGAATCGCTGCGCACTTCTCCTGAGTAAACCCTGAAGTAGGTCAGCTTGCCCACGTACGGGTCGGCCGTAGTTTTGAAGACCAGCGCGGCCAGGGGAGAGCTTTCACTCGGAGCGAGCGATTCCTCCTGGTTGGTCTGCGCGTTGGTTGCAGTAACGTCACCCATGTCGACGGGAGAGGGCAGGTATTCGACTATGGCATCCATCACCAGAGGAACGCCCTTGTTTTCGGTTGCCGAAGTAATCAGAACCGGCACCAGCTTGCCGGCCAGCGTCGCGTTTCTGACGCCGCGCCTCACTTCTTCCTCGGTGAGCTGTTCCCCTTCCAGGTACTTGTTGATTAGCTCGTCGTCGTGCTCGGCGGCTGCCTCGACAAGCTTCTCGCGGTACTCGGACACCTGATCGTTCATCTCGGCCGGAATGGGCGCATCCTCGAGCTTGGGGAACGTGTAAGCCTTTATCGATATCAGATCGACTATTCCGCGGAAGTTGTTCTGCGCTCCGATCGGCAGCTGAATTGGGACCACGCCGTTTCCAAATCTCTCTCGCAGCTGCTCGGCCACCCGGAAGAAATCGGCGTTCTCCCGATCGATCCGGTTCACCACTGCCAGGCGCGCCAGCTGGCGTACATCTGCCAGCTTCCACATCGTTTCGGATCCAACCTCAATACCGGCAACCGCGTCGAAAAGCACTAGCGCACTATCGACTACCCTCATCGCCTCCCTTACTTCTCCGATGAAGTCGAAGTAGCCGGGCGTGTCGATGATATTGACCTTAGTTCCTTTCCACTCGAAAGGCAGCAGCGAAAGCTGCACGGAAATGTGGCGCTTGGTCTCGTCGGGGTCGTAGTCGGAAACCGTCGTGCCCTCGTCCACTCTCCCCAGTCGATTGATGACTCCTACGTCAAAGAGCATGGCTTCGGACAGAGACGTCTTGCCTGCGCCGCCGTGCGAGAACAGGCCCACGTTCCGCAGTTGCTCTGCCTTGATATTCTTCATAAAGCTATGCCTCCTCTCTTCCTGTCACTTATGATGTATAGCAAGCTATAGGGACAGTCTGGAGATCCAAATCGCGTTCATCATAATCGCGGACAATCAGCGTATATTATACCAAATTCAATCCTCCATTACACATCGCGTGTTGCCGTCCCAGGGTTTGTGCGTTCTTCTCCTCCCGCCGCGCAGAACGCACAAACCCTGATGGAAGGTAGGGCAGGTGCTTGTGCCGGTTGATTCGAAATGGTACACTACGGCTCGATAACGCTCTTCTGGAAAGGGGATCGATATGATCAGCAAAGAGTTACTGGATATCCTCGTGTGTCCGGCCTGCAAGACCAAGGTGGTGCTGGAGGAGGAGATGCTGGTGTGCGGCGAATGCGGCCGTCGCTATCCCATTCGCAACGACATACCGGTGATGTTGATCGAGGAAGGCGACAAGCACAGAATCGAGAAGAAATAGCTTGAATTTGCCGCACCGGTAATATTTTCCTATTGACCTTCCGGGCGCACGCCTGTAATATTTGGTAGGATTTGGGATGGTCAGCCCTGAAGGGGTTGGGCGGTGGAGCGGTGAGGAAGTGGGGACTGACCTTTTCTTTCTGCCCTGGGAGGTAATGGCTTGAAGTGGCGCCGGAGGGCCTTTTATTTCGTGGTCGCCCTTGTTCTGGCGACTTCATTGGCCCCGCAGAAATCGGCGGTCTCGGAGACCTTCTCCCCTTCTGGCAGCGCCGCCGGTAGCTTCGTTCCGTCGGCCGACGCCGAGCGGTTCGGCATCGACTTCATCTCCAGCATCGACGTATTCAAGAGCAACCAGGGATCGCCGGCTAATCGCTACTACTGGGCCTCCCAGGCAGGGGCAAACTGGAACCGCTGGCCTTTCTACTGGCCCGAGATCGAAGGTCAAGACGGAAGCTTCAATTACGGGTACCACGATGCATTAGTCGATTCCGACCTTGCCCAGGGCATGCGCATCAATGCCGTCCTGATGAACACCCCCGGCTGGGCCACCACTTCGACCCAGGCCCCCTACGGCGTGCAGGGCGAGCCTGCTCCCGAACCGCAGCTGGGCCAAAAGCCGCCGCCACCTGGATTCCAGCCTCTCGAATCGGTTCAGCCCGCTGATGCCAGCCCGGCCACCTATCCGCCGAGGAACCTGTACCTGCCGATTTTCTCGGACGGAACCGATACCCCTGGGTTGGGAAAGAGCATCAACCAGGCCAACTACTGGGCAAGGTTCGTCTATTATACCGTCTCTCGCTATAAGGGTAAGGTGAGCACCTGGGAGATGTGGAACGAGCCGGACTTCAAGCCCACTTCCGCCAACGGGTGGTTCGGGTTCTGGAGCGGCAGCGTCGCGGACTACGCCCGGTTGCTCAAGGTCGGCTACCTGGCGGCCAAACAGGCCGATAGCTCGGCCACCGTCTTGATGGGTGGAATGGCCTACTGGGCGAACCAGAGCTTCTTTGGACAACTTCTAGACCAGATCAAATCGGACTCAACCGCACCGAGCAACAACTACTTCTTCGACGTCACGGCGTGGCACTGGTACAGCCGCGCGTCCCAGATGTTCGATCAGGTGGTGGCGACACGCAATACCCTGTCGTCCAAGGGAATAGCCGGCAAGCGAATCTGGGTGAACGAGTCCGGGGTCCCGGCCTGGGATGATCCTCTGAACCCTCCGTTCGACTGGACCACCAACAGATGGTACGCCGGCAGCTGTACCCAGGCCGAGCAGGCGTCCTACGTCATCCAGGCATTGGCCTATGGCCTGGCGGCCAACGTGGAGAGGTCGTTCGTTTTCCAGGAGCTGGACGACGGCAATTACGAGGCTTTTGGACTAATCCGAAACAATTACACGGCGCGACCCGCTTACGCTGCGATGCAGGTCGCGGCGCAGTACTTCGAGAGCTACAGCAGCGTGGCCAAGGCCACCGATGGGAACGTGGAGAAGATCGTCTTCTGGGGGACGCCCAAAGGAAAGGTGACGGCACTATGGAACAGGTCCGGCTCCGATTTGACCTATCAAGTTGCTTCGGCCCGCGCCGGCAAAGCGTACCTGGTCGACCGGGCCGGCACCATCACCAACCTCAATGCCGCCGACCCGAGTTTTTCCATCCCGCTAAGCCGAGCGACGTGCAACTACGCCGCGAGTGGCACTCCGGACTACATAGTCGGCGGCAGCCCGTATCTGTTGGTGGAGGAGGTTGGGGTGGATAATAGCAATCTCCGGGGGTACATCAGGGATAATCGCGGCAACGCCGTGATCGGCGCTGTGGCAGCCTCGGGTGCTGCGGTATCGACGGTTGATGGCGATGGTGTTTATCGGCTGACTGTGCCGGCGGGGTCGGCTTCCGTCCAGGCGAGCAAGAGCGGCTTTGGCACCCTCCCCCCCGCCCACCTGTCTATGCCGTCCAGCGGCGTGACCTACTTCAACTTTAGCTTGCCGCCGAACCCCAACGCCGTCACGAATGGGGATTTCGAGCTCGGGCTGAACAGCTGGAATACGGGCGGCGGAGTTGCCCCTCAAATCAGCTCCATGGCTCATACCGGATCGGGTGCTTTAGTATTGGGGCTCGGCGCGTCAGGAACGGGCAACTCCACCCTCGAGCAGCAGATCAGCGTTCCCTCCGGGCAACCCATCTTGTCGATGACGTATTGGCTCCAGACGGCGGATGGCCCTTCCAACGACCTGTTTCAAGTGAGTGTTGTGCGGGGAGATGGCTCAAGCAGTCCCTTGCTCCAGGATCTAACCGCCACGGTCGGATACGTCCACCGGTGGTTCGATCTCAGCCCATGGGCGGGATCGACGGTGCGGCTTAGGTTCAACGTGTGGCAGTCCTCAGCGGATAACCCGACCAACGTTTACCTCGACGAGGTGAGCGTTGGCCCCGCCTCGCCGCCGCCCGTGAAGCAATACTTTCCGTTGGTGTACAGGGATTCGGGCTAGTAGTCTAGCTGATGGTCTTGTAACGCTGTCTGCAATTGGCTGCCACGGCAAAGCGTCTTTCTCAGTCCCCGAATTCAGCCAGCTTGGTCCTGACGAAGGCAAGGAACTCCCTTAGCCCTGTCTCGATATCATCGCTCAGGTAGCTCTCCTCGACTTGCGATTCCGAGCCGTTATGGAAATGCTTGGGAGCAGTAGACAATAGGGGAAAGTCGGGCGCGTTGTCGTGGCGATGGATCAGTCCCCGCTTTGCTCGGTGCTCCCAATGAAAAGAATAGCGAGTGCCTGACGGGTTAACCCATAGGTCAGCAAACGTGCCGTCGCGAAGATCGAGGTGTAGCTTTTCGGGCAAGCTCGCTCGGTGCGACAGGAATTGGACAGAAGTCACGATATCGCCGAATTCCTCCTGCGCGATTCGGCCGAACTCACGCAGCAAGCTTCAACTCCGTTTCGATGCCCCGCAGGCGTGCAATGTAATCCTCGATGTTTTCCCAGCGTATGAGGTCCTCCCAAGCCGGGTGGCTATATATGGCCTTGTTCTTGATGCGATCTTCGAGTTCCGAAGCCGAGGAAACGGTATACCTTTCCTTCAAATCGGATATTTCCCATTCCGCCAGCCGAATCTCGTGAGCGACGAAAGAGAGGATGCTTTTCTTCATCAATTCATCGGGCGTGACATTGAGCCGGCGGGAAATCTCGGCCAGGTCCAAAGCCATTTCGATTCCTCCTCGTGATTCTGCGCGTCGGAAAACATTATAGCACTCGGCTAGTGGAGCTTCAAAACATCGCATTCTCCCCCACGAACGGGTTGAACTTCTTCTCGTCGCCGATGGTGGTCGATGGTCCGTGGCCCGGGTAGACCCTGGTCGCATCGCTCAGGGTGAACAGCTTGGCCCGGATGCTCTCGGCCAGCTGCTCGAAACTGCCGCCGGGGAAATCGGTCCTCCCGATGCTCTGGAAGAAGAGCACATCCCCGACGATGGCGACCTCGTCGGTCACCAGAGAGATGTGGCCCCTGGTGTGCCCGGGCGTGTGCAGCACGTCGAAGGTAACGTTGCCGATGGTGATCTTGTCTCCCTCGTTGAGGTAGAAATCGGGCGTCGCCGGCTGGTATGGTTTGGTGAGCCAGAACGTCAGCTCGGGAGGTGCGGACTCCAGCATCTTGGCGTCGAGGGGGTGAATGCCCAGCTTCGCCCCCGTCATCGCCTTCACCTCGGCGTTGGCCAGCACGTGGTCCGGATGGCCGTGGGTGTCGACGATGTATTTCACCGTGGCGCCAAGTTTTTCGACCACTTTCATTATCCGGGGCGCGTCGTCGCCGGGATCGACCACGATCGCTTCGCGCGTGTCGGGACACACGGCGAGGACGCAGTTGGTTTCGAGCATTCCCACCGGGAACATCTCAATGATTGGCTTGACCGACAATTCTCTTCCTCCATACCGGGGTTTATATGCACCGCAGAGACGCAGGGGAAGCAGAGATGAACAATCCAAACCTCTGCGCTCTCTACCGTCTCCGCGGTTGAAACGCTCTCCTCACCGCGCACATCCACTCAGGGTCACCTGGTTAGTTAAATGCAGCGCCTCCGTCGACGTTGATGACCTGTCCGGTGATGAAATCACTGTCATCGGAGGCCAGGAAGGCAACGGTGCCCACCAGGTCCTCCGGCACCTGCCATCGCTGAATGCAGCGGGCGGCGGCCCGGGCATCGAGCGACTCCCGTGTATACCCCCTCATCGCTCCTTCGCTGGCGGTGAGACCGGGTGTTATGCAATTCACGTTTATCCCGTGCTCGCCCAGCTCGCGGGCCAGGGCCCTGGTGAAGCCCACGACCGCGCCTTTCGAGGTGACGTAATGCAGAAAATCGCGGGGAGCCGTCCAGAACGTTCCCGACGATATGTTTATTATTTTGCCTTTTCCCTGTGACTTCATGTATGGGAACACGGCCTGGCAGCAGAGCAGTAGGCCTTTGACGTTGACGGCCATCACGCGGTCCCATTCCTCTTCCGTGATCTCCGTAAACGGCTTGGTGGGCAGAAGGGCGGCGAAAAGTGCCGCGTTATTCACCAGAACGTCTACGCGGCCGTAGCGGTCCACCGTTGCGCGGGCCATTTCGAGCGTGCTGTCCTTGCTGGACACGTCCACGCCCAGGGCCGTCACTTCGCCGCCCGAATCTCGAATGGCCGCGGCGGTCGCTTCTGTGAGCGCGAAGTCAATATCGGCGACCACGACTTTGGCGCCGTCCCTGGCCAGGCGCTCGGCGTACGCCTTCCCGATGCCTTGAGCCGCGCCGGTGACGATTACTACCTTGCCTGTCAATGACATCATAGGACCCCCTCACTCCTGCAGTTGTTGGTCTTCTTTGAGATCCTCGGGCGCCGGTTCGCGCTTTTTGATCTGGCTCGAAAGCTCGTCCGAGGTGAGAAAACGAGACATGTCATAGTGGTTCCAGTGGGTGATCTGCGACGGCTCGCGGCGGGACCGCGCATTCGGCCAGCGGTAAGGATAACCGATGGGGGCGATCATCACCGTCTCCAGCGGGTCCGGTATCCCCAAAATGGCCTTTAACTTGGCCATGTCGTCCGCCTCGCCGCAACCCGTCATCCAGGCCATAGCCAGGCCCAGCGTTTCGGCTGCCAGGTGCATGTTCTCGATCGCTGCTCCGACGCCCATCAACAGGATGCGCTGCGCGTTCTCCTGGAGCAGCGCCGCTCTGGGATGCCCTTCTTCCAGGTGCGGATAGGCCCTCATCCAGCGCGGGTCCATCACGATAACGATCATCGCCGGTACGGCTTTCATCCAGTCACGCTTGAGATTGTGAAAAGGCATATTATCCTTTTTGCGCTGCAGCGCCTGCTCCACGTAGACCTGGCCGACTTGCTCTATGACCCCCGGGTCTTTGATCACGACAAACTCCCATGGCTGGGAATTGTTGCCTGATGGCGCCCATCGTGCCGCGTCCACCAGCTTCTCCAGCAAGTCGTCGCCAACCGGGTCGGGCTTGATCCTCCTGACGTTCCGGCGATTCCGAATCGTATCCATCAATTGACCGTAGCTAGCCATCCAAAGCCTCCCTATGTCTGAATCGGCGGGTGACAAAAGCGTTGGCAACGGCCTTGTGGCTTCCAGCCCTGTTCTACCGTCCGGCCGTCAAGCAAGTCTCATTTTACTCCATCTTTTTCGAAACTGAAAGGCCGCGATGTTGACTGTCCCGAGCAAGGCGTGATAGGATGCAGATATAGACCCAGTCATCTCGAAGTTGAGGGTTGTTTCGATGTTGACTTTCAGGACGCTCGGATATTCCGGTCTGGTGCTGGCTGTGGCAGTGGCGCTCACTGCAAACACTGCCTGTTCTTCGACGCCCACGAAGCAAGGCGGCACGCCGGGGGGGGAAGTTGCCAAATCGCCGGTGGTCAAAGTGGCGGTGGCAAGCCCGGGGAGTGTGGGGGGCAACCTCGCGTACTCGGGCGACGTAAAGCCCAAGGACCAGGTAAACGTGATGGCTAAGGGGTTGGGGCGCATCGAGAAGCTCAGCGTCGACGTCGGCGACGAGGTTCGCCAGGGGCAGGCTATCGGAACGCTCGACAGCGAGACTCTCAACGCGCAGATGAGGCAGGCAGAAGCCAGTCTAAGCCTGGCCAAGGCGAGGTTGGCGCAAATGGAGGCCGGCTCGCGAACCGAACAGATTCAGCAAGCCCAGGCCAACCTGAATTCTGCGGTGGAAAGGTTAGAGTCCGTGAAGTCGGGAGGGCGCGAGTCGCAGGTGGCTCAAGCCCAGGCGGGCCTGGACGCCGCCGAAGCCAGGCTCGCTCAGCTCAAGGCCGGTCCCACCAAGGAGCAGTTGGACCAGGCAGAAGCCGGCGTTAGGGCGGCCAAGAACCAGCTTTACGCCATCCAGGCACAGGCGGACGCCTATCTTGGCAGTAGGGCCAATGCTCTCGGGGCGCTCGTGTTCACCAAAGAGATGAAGGAGGCGCAATCGGGCGCAGCTTACGAGCAGGTGCAAGCGGCGGAGGCGAAGCTTGCCGAGCTCAAGGCGGGGCCCACCCAAGAGCAACTGGATCAGGCCCTGGCGGCGGTGGCTCAGGCCCGGGCCGTACTCGACCTGGCCAAGAACCCGTACTCCGACCACGATATCAAACAGGCCGAGAACGCGGTGATCATCGCCAGGCAGCAGCTGAAGCTGGCCCAGAGCCCCTTCACCGACAACGACTTCGAGGTATCTCGTTCGCAGGTGGCTCAGGCCCAGGCGGCGGTTGATCTGGTCAGAGCCCAACTGTCCGACAGCTCCATAACGTCTCCTATCACCGGCGTTGTGGCCGACAAGTTCCTTTCCGTGGGGGCCCTGGCGTCGCCGAGCGTGCCGATACTATCGGTCGTCTCGCGCGATCTGGAGGTGGCCCTATCGCTCGAAGAGGCCCGTGCCGGGCAGGTTGCGGTAGGCCGGCCGGTAGCGCTTTCCGTGGCGGCATACCCCGGGGTTTCTTTCGACGGAGAGGTTTCCAACGTTTCTCCCACGGTCGATCCTCGAAGCCGCACTTTTGCGGTCAAAGTGAGGGTCAAAGACGAGCAGAACCGCTTGAAGGCGGGCATGTTCGCCAAGGTGGTGCTGACCGCCGAAGCGCGGGAAAATTCCCTGGTCGTCCCCGAAGCGGCGGTGCTCAAACGCGGCAACGACAGTTACGCCTTCGTCGTGGCTGATGGAAAAGTTCAGATGAACAAGGTTGAGCTGGGTCCTACCGACGGCAAGAACGTGGAGGTGCTCTCCGGTCTCCAAGAGGGCGACAAAGTGGTGACGGGGAACCTGCTGAATCTGAAGGACGGAGACGCGGTGTCGGTAGGGGAGCCTTAGCCCCGCAACGCTCTCCACACCCGTTCCGCGGTAGGACCCAGCTCA
>JAMDCE010000463.1:8434-10277 GCA_023489135.1 Chloroflexota bacterium | reverse complement strand
TCCGGTGATTGCTTTGACTAGTCCCTGGAACCGGTACTACCGCAAGTTGACTCGGAGACAGCCGCTAGAATTGGGTCGGGTTGGTGGCCATTACCGGTTGTATTGAGCTGTTCACTGTAATCACGGCTTTCACAATGCCGGCACCTGGATATCTGGAGGGTGACTATCCAACGTTGCTTCCATCTGGCGCAAGGAGTAGTACTTGGGGACGAGCGGGTACTCATCACTTCGTACTTGGGGACGAGCGGGTACTCTATCTGGCCAATGGTATCCCCTCCGTTGGGGGCGTAAGCTGGCCATAAATCCCATCTACGAGGTAAGGGAAATCGCAGGAGATTCGCACACCGATCACAGTGCAGCGCAGGCCGTGTTCTCCACTGGAGCGTGTGAATCTGTTATCCTTTCAGCATCCGCTCTGCCAGCTTCGTGAACGCTTCGATGACTTGCTCTGGTGTTCTGTCCCCATTAGGAGAGTACCACTGGGCCATCCAATTGCACATGCCGAGGATAGCGAACGCAGCCATCTTGGTATCTTCAGTATCGAATACCCCTTCTCTTATGCCATCTAGGATGATCTGCTGAAACGTTCTTTCGTATTTCTTGCGTTTTGGCAAGTAGATCACTTCGTACTCGGGGTCGAGGGAGGCTCGCTCCCGGAGTAAGACACCGACGGAATCCAAGTGCTCCCCGAACTCCGTTATGTGGTTCCCGATAGCGAGGCGAAGTTTCTCTTTAGGACTGAGGGCAGAGTCCATTATTTCGAATAGCCCCTTACTGACGCTCTCAATTGACTCATCTAGGATGAGGAATAGCATTTCCTGCTTGGTCTTTATGTGGTGGTACAGGCTAGACTTGCGAATTCCAAGCTCGTCTGCTATGTCTTGCATCGACGTCCCGTGATAGCCATGCTGGCGCATCAGAGCAGCTGCAACTCGCAGCACATCCCTTATGTTCAGGGTCTCTCTCTGCACAGGAGCATCCCCACCAGTGCTAGTAGGCACGATTTTGTGTATTCTAGTCGCCATCCCTGGGTACCTCCAGACTCCTTAGCTTATCCCGACTGATGCCAATGTTGTCCGCAAGAAACACAGTCGGATTGCCACTTCCGAATGGTCGGCAGAAATAGTATACTTTGCTTAGGATCTGGACGTCAAGGCCGCGCTACCCGGCGGGAACGAAATAGAAATCAGCAATGGACCCGACCCGCTCTTGTCTGAACACTGCTCTGACTCTAGTACCGGTACGTATCTCGCCCATCTTCTGCTCACTAGGCTTGACGGCGTGCGCCAAATAGGTATCCGCACCGTCAAGCTTAATCAGGGAGTATACGTATGGCACATCCAGGTACCTAAGCAACTCTCCGGACATCCCGATGAAGTAGCAGTAGGTGCAGGCCATCACTGTCCCTTCACCGCTCAAGGGCACCCACTGGGTCGTCTCGTAGCAATCGGGGCAGTATCCCCTTGGGGGCATCCACACCTTGCCGCAACTGGGGCACTTGCTCCCTAGCAGTCTCTCATTGTCGATGATTTCCCTAAAGAACTCCGATATCTCCGCGAGGCTGTACAGGTACTCGGGTTTCCAGGCCGTGTAGGGAACCTCCAATGGGCGTGTTGACTGCGTGTTTGTATCCTGGCTCATTGTGAACCTACCCTCCCCTCTCGAAAACTGCGACAGCGCTTAGCGATGCGTGGCCCTCTATGCACTGCATGAGGCCTCTGCCGGTATTGATACGGATTTGCCTGTCGCCGGCCTCTTCTCGTAATTGGCTACAACCCGTTACCCCAGGTGTGCCGCCATTCTTGACCCTATTCACGCTCGTACCCCATATTGAGAAGTATGG
>JAMDCE010000463.1:0-8424 GCA_023489135.1 Chloroflexota bacterium | reverse complement strand
CCTCTGCCGGTATTGATACGGATTTGCCTGTCGCCGGCCTCTTCTCGTAATTGGCGCACTATCTCGCAAACCCCGTACGCGCCCGAAACGCCTCCTACGTGGCCACAAGCCACTCGACCGCCATCGGTGTTGGACGGTAGCTTGCCATTCCTCTCCACGACTCCTTCGTCCACTAGCCGTCCACCTTCGCCTAGTTCGCAAAGGCCAAGCTCCTCGTAAGCCATAATCTCGGTTCCAGTGATCAAATCGTGCACCTGGATGAGATCAAGGTCATCGATGGGTTTCTTGATTCCAGCCATCTTGTAAGCTTTTCTGGCTGCGATGTTTGTCCCCAGTAGCCTGCCGACAGTTCCTTCCTCGGCTCGATGAAGTGCATAGCTCGATGTGGCAATCCCCGTTATCCAGACGGGCTTGTCAGTTATCTCTCTAGCCTTTTCCTCTGATGCTAGGATGAGTGCACAAGCCCCATCACTATACAGACAGCACATACGTGCAGTAGTCGGCCAGGCAATAATCCTGGAGTTCAGAACGTCGTCCACAGTGACCTTCTCGTGGATCTGAGCCTCGGGGTTCGTAAAGGCGTTGGTGTAGTTCTTGACCGACACTTTCGCGAGTTGCTCGGGCGTTGGCCCGCCATACTTCTCAATATGGGGTACGAGCGTGAATAGGGTCAAGAATGGCGGCACACCTGGGGTAACGGGTTGTAGCCACGTCGTGTCCATCGAGATGGAAAAACCTCTGAGAATACCATCCCCTCGCGACCTGGTATCGAAAGCGTAGAAATCTTGTCCTTTTTGGACTGCTACGTAGAGGGTAATATCGCTCATCCCCGATGCTATTTGCGCGAATGCCGCTGACAAGGCATATCCTTCTCCGGCGGCCCCAGCAGCCACTCTAAGGCTGGACGTACCTTGAGTGCCCAGGTAATCTTGCAACAGAGGCGTGGGTATTTGCTGCCTAAGCATAGTCTCACAATAGATCGAGTAGACAACATTATCAACATCTCTCTGCGTAAGCTTGGCATGCGTCAAGGCATTCTTGGAAGCTTCGAGAGCCAAGGCGCGAAATGACTTGTCTGCGTATCTGGAACGCCAAGGTAGAGTGCCAATTCCAACTACTGCGACTTTCCTCATCACTCTATCTCCTTCTTGTCGCCCACAGAATCCGGTTAAGAAGTGTCATTTCTGAAACCCTCCCCTTCGTAACGGTTAGCTCGCCGCGAGCTATCAGATGTGTGACGTCGATCTCACGTCTGACGACCCTGGCAAATCCTCGTGTATCACCGACGACGATCAGATCTGGCTCTCTTGAAGCCTCTTCGGTTATCGACATTTGGCTCTGGTCGATGGTCACGAAAAACGGCCTTTGTTCACCATCAAGCCGGAACTCTATTGTCCTGGGAAAGACTTCCATAAGGTCCCTTGCTAAGCTGCTGTTGTTGATGGTCGGAATAACCCTTGTGAGTTGTTCTCTGGTTTCTTCCACGAATTCCTCCCGCTGCCTTGTGAAGTACTGCACCGCTAATCCACGCTCAACAAACTTGCTCTTAACCTAGTAGGCTTTTAGCTATAATGATCTTCTGGATATTGGAGGTACCCTCAGTGATAGGAAACGCTCGGGAATCCCTGATGTACCTTTGTACCGGATATTCCATAGAAAAACCGTAAGAGCCATAAATGCTGAGTGCCATATCTGCTGCCTTCACGCCCGCCTGACAAGCAAGGTACTTGGCTATCGCCACTTCCGTGATATCCTGCGTGCCCTTATCCTTATTGGCTGCTGCCTGATATACCAGAATTCTGGCCGCCTCATGCTCAATGTACATCTCCGCAATCTGGCTCTGTATCATCTGAAAGTTGGCTATTGGCTGCCCGAAAGCCTTCCGCTCCTTAGCATACTTTATGCTATCTTCTAGGCATGCCTGACCAACGCCGATAGCTCTTGCAGCAGCGCACAGGCGGGTATTTCCAAGCATCTCCATCAAGATCTTGTAGCCTTTGCCTTTGGGTCCCAGCAGGCAACTGGTCGGTATCTCTACGTTATCGAAGGCCACATCTCCGGTTATGGTACACCACAATCCAAGTTTACTGTAGGGACTGGTAGTGATCCCAGCGGTGTTCTTCATATCCTCAACAACAAGACAAGAGATACCATTGTGCTTGAGCTCCCGGTCGGTATAAGCCCAGAATAACCCCATATCGGCTACCGGGCCGTTGGTTATCCAAGCCTTGGTGCCGTTGAGGACGAAATGATCCTCTTCTTCCACCGCAGTTGTCTTCATACCGGCCACATCAGAGCCAACATCAGGTTCCGTTGAGCCAAAGCAGGCGAGGACTCTACCACTGCAGAGAGCAGGCAAGTATTTCTCTTTCTGCTCCTGCGTTCCGTATTTGAGTATCATCAGTCCCGGCCCCACCGCCTGAGACATCGAGTATGTGGAGTAGGAAGCACTCACTCGGGCCAGTTCTTCCGTAATGAGAACAGTGCTCAGGAACCCGACATTGCTTCCCCCGTACTCTTCGGGTAGTACCGTCCCCAGCAGGCCGAGTTCACCCATTTCGCTGATGACTTCCCGGCGAAATATGTGCTTCTCCTCATCCTCTTGTTGGACCGCCAAGAGCCGGTTCTCTGCATACTTTCGGGCTAGCTGCTTTATGGCCTTTTGCTCTTCACTCAGTTCAAAAAGCATTTGCCACCCCCCCTTTGTACTTACTTGAACCCATACTCTTTCCAGTTCCTTTTTATTCTATCCATGGTATCCTTGTCGGGATAAGCCACTGGGGCGAACCTTTCCCCGAAGAGCTTATCCGACCGTGGCTTATCTATCGCCTTTGTAGCATCAATTAGTAGCCTGGTTCCTTTATTACCACCAAAACCGATTCTTTGCTCAGGGTGGACAATCGGGTCGAGAGCACTTATCCAGCCGGGGAACTGAATAATATCGCGGGTAGGATCAACCCGGTAACCGATGGCCCAGAATACTCGCCCGAGGTTGTATATGTCCACGTCCTCATCGCAGACAATAATGTTCTTCCCCATCATGTTGGATAGGCTTGAGCTCCAGATATTCGCGGCTACCTGGTGGACCTGCCCGTAATAGCTGTTGTCTATCTGCACAATAATGTTCGCATATGCGGTGCTGGGGTCGGCGTTTACCCCCATGATCCCGGTCATTCTCTCGTTGAGTAGATCCCACATTATGGCGCTGTGACTCACCGATGTGGCCATATGATCCTCGGTAGCAGGCAGGCCTGTTATAGTTCCCTGGAAAATCGGGTTGTTCCTGAAAGTCATGCAGTTAACTTTGAAAATAGGTCTTTGACTTTCCCCGCCGTAGTGACCAGTGAATTCTGAATAGGGGCCATCGTTCTTGAAAGTTGATACATCGGTTAGAACCTCTCCTTCAAGAACAATCTCAGCTGAAGCCGGAACACGAAGGTCTACGGTCTCGCACTTCACGAGTTCAACAGGTTGCTGCCTCAATCCACCCCAAATATCCCACTCGTCAACCTGCAATGGAATCGGCGCTGCCCCTACTGCTGGCATAAGCGGATCGCCACCAATAGCTATGGCAAGAGGCATATTCTTCCCTTGCTTACGCCAAGTTCTCCAGTGGTACCAGATATGCTGACCCTGAGCCACCGACATACTCGTACTGGACTTGTCGTGAACGACCGCCCGATAGACGCCAACATTTTCCCACCCGGTGTTTGCGTCCTTAGTTACCACACCAGCAAAAGTGCTGATGTACCTGCCGCCATCAAGTTTATTCCAGTGCGGAACCGGCAGCTGAAACAGGTCAACATTTTCGCCGTTTACGATATTCTCCTTGCAGGGTCCCGTATTCAAGACTACTGGTTTGATCGGTCTCTTGGAGCGTTCTCGCCAGACTTTAATGAGTTCTCCATACGGAGTATTCTTTGGTAGACCCAGCGTCAAAGCGATCCTGGGAAAGGTAGCCAGGGAACCAGTGAAGAGCCTGGTACAGATGGTATCCTTATGATCTTTGATGTTTTCAAAGAGCACGGCTGGCCCTTGTGTATCACAAATCTCCCTCAGAATCCCGCCAATTTCCAGGTTCCAATCCACTTCGGGCTTAATCCTGGCTAATTCCCCCTCCCGCTCCAAAACAGCCAGCCAATCTCTTAAATCACTGTGTGCCATTCTCCTATGCCCCCTAATTTGATTGAATTTGGTCCTTATGGGGTGATGTCTTCCAACTACCTGAACTGGGAAAAATCAGGCTTTCTTCTCTCCATAAATGCGGTTTTGGCCTCCTCAGCCTCTTTTGTATCCCAGAACATCCTAACCGCAGCCTCCGACCATTTGTCGAATCCGAACATATGGTCAGTCTCGGCATTAAAGGCAAGCTTACAGAACTTGAGGGCGGTTGGTGAAAGAGCCAGGATCTCCTGGCACCACTTATCCACCTCTTCCTCCAGGTTACCGAATGGGACCACTTTGTTTACCAGACCCATGGCCAGCGCTTCCTGAGCAGTATACTGGCGGCATAGAAACCATATTTCTCTGGCCTTCTTTTCCCCAACAACCCTGGCCAGATAGCTGGCGCCAAAGCCCGCATCAAAACTACCTACTCTAGGGCCAGCTTGCCCAAACCTTGCGTTTTCCGAAGCTATACTGAGATCACAGATGAGATGAAGTATGTGGCCACCACCAATGGCATAGCCGTTGACGGCGGCAATTACTGGTTTCGGTATGTTCCTTATCCGCTGGTGCACTATGCTGTGCCAGTAGTCCATCTCCTTGGAGTAGCCTCCAGGCTGAGCTGCTTCCTTGAGGTCTCCCCCAGTGCAGAATGCTTTGTCGCCAGCACCAGTGAGAACGACAACACCGATATCAGGGTCAAGCCCAGCATCCTCTAGAGCTTGTGCGATCTCCCTCACAGTGTTCGTGGTAAAGGCGTTGTAGACCTCAGGACGGTTGATAGTTATTCTTGCTACCCCATTTTCCTTGTCATATCGAATATCCTGGAATTCAGTCATACGTCCCTCCAACAGACTGGTACACAACTGGAAGAGCACTAATCACCCACGGAGCCTTCCTTAATGCTCCTTCAGGCGTCTAGCCAAATTTCGTACATAGTCGCCTTCTTCAGCGTCCCAGGTATCCAAGGTGACTCCTTCTTCTTTTAGTCTCACCTTCTCTATCTTTTCTGTAGGAGTCTTAGGCAACCTCTCCCTCACTTCTATGTATCTAGGTACCATATACTTTGCCATGCTGTTCTTGCAGAAGGCCAACAGTTGTTGTGGTGCAACGCTGTGACCCGCCTTTGGGACTACTACGACCTTAATATCGTCCTCGCCCAGCTCTGTTGAAACCGGGATCGCAGCGCATTCCTCTACAGCATCGCTGTGTAGTACTAGGCGTTCCACCTCGAAGCTCGAAATGTTTTCCCCTCTCCTCCTTATCGCATCCTTGTCTCTGCCAATAAAGTAAAGCCAACTGTCCTTGATATATCCTAGATCACCGGAATGCAGCCAGAGATTCCTAAACATCCTCAGTGTCTCTCTCGGCATATTGCAGTATTCCATCATCTGAGTATAAGGTTCCTTGGGGCGGCTCACGATTTCTCCGATCTCCCCAGGTGGCAATTCCTCATCGTTAGCGTCGAATATGCGAACATCAAAATGCTTGTCATTTACCGGACCTACAGCGCCGTATCTCTTTTCTTCATATGGGGTGAAAGCTATAGCCTCCTGCTCCGTAGAGCCATACATATCAAGCACCTTAACTCCAAATCGTTTCTCAAATGGCTCAACAAGGTCTGGGGCTATACCTATAGTGCAAAGGACCCTCATCGGATTATCGCCATCGTCTTCCATCTCAGGTTGCTTCATCAAGACCGATGGCATAGTGTATACTGCCCAGGAGACCGTGGCATTGTACTTTCTTAGATCGTCCCAATACTTGCTGGCGCTGAATCTCTCCACAATAGCGATGCTGCCCTCCGCAAGCATTGCCGGCATAACGCTCATGTACTGAGTGACGCCGTGATAAAACGGGAGGCAGATGTAGAAGCAGTCTTCACCGCCCATTCGTGCCCACTGAGCTATGACGGCCCCGAAATGATAATGATGATTGTGGGGCAACACAACGCCTTTTGAAACGCCGGTGGTTCCCGAAGTGAAGAAGATATCCACAGGGTCACTCCGACTGACCACGATTTGGGGCGAGGACGTTTCTCCTTTGAACAGGTCTTCGTAGGAGATGGCCTCATATTCTCTGCCGATCTTTGGGCCTTCGCCATCACGCTGGGGATAAATGATGATCTTCTTGAGGTACTCCAGCTTATTGCGAATGGGTAAGAGAAGGTGCAGAAATTGCGAGTCTATTATGAGGATCTCGGCCCCAGAGATATTTAGCATGTGCGCTAGCATGTCTCCTGTTGACTGAGTGCTAACAGGGACTTGCACGCCCCCTGACTTAGCTATGCCAAACTGAACGACAACGTAATCTGCACAGTTTGGCAGCATAACGGCGATCTTGTCTCCCTTGTTGACGTTGATTTCTTTGATCAACGTATTGGCTATTTGGTTTGACCTCTTATTCAGTTCCTCATATGTTACGGCTTCGTCCTTGTAGCGAACAAAGACCTTGCTCCCTGCAGTTCTTGCCTTGTCCTCCAATATGTACGGCAGTGTTCTCTCATTTCCCTCATACAGTTTCATAAAGTTCACTCCTACTGATCCCCGCATGGGCTGCCCAATAAGGTAACCGGCTTGTTTGATGCATACGTAAACAGCCAGTGTTTGTGGCGCGTGACGGAACCTCAAATACCTTTATGTGACGGAATCCTAACGAATGAGTCAAGCTTCATGCGGCCTTGCCCAGTTTAGCTCGATCGATGATCTGGTCCATTCGGTGATCGACTTCCGCCAGCGCCTCTACCAAGGGCCAAGGAATTGGCTCAGTATCATCGAAGGACGCGAAGGTGGTGCGGAACACGCATGCGTTCAACTTGATGAACAGCAGCGTCACCCTGTACCCGTAGGGAGTGACAAGGTAGCGATGAGTACCCGGCACCCGGTACAAGATACCCTTCAGACGGAGCCTGTGCAAGACGTAGGTCATCTGCCCCGGCCTGTAGGAGTCGAGGTTGAGTCCGAGATAGGCTACTACCTGTTCGCGGAGCGTGGCACGGATGAACCCATTGGGCAAGTGCAAGAACAAGATGAGGGTTGCCAACTGGGCCATCACTCGGATGTCGCCGAAGCGAAGCAATGGTAGCCTTTGACCGTCCTCACCAACGGTTGGTTGCACGACACTCTCCACACTCTCTTGCGACAGTGTGCAATCTTGGCTGACCCTTTGGACGTCCAGCAGACGTCGATCGACCTCGCGCCCAATCTTCTGCAAGTAGGGCAGGTTGGCGATATCTCTGCCGACCCGCAAATCATAGGGGTCGTTGATGATGGTCTCGGTGAGCAAGGCACGCCCTTCCTTGAAGTACTGCTTGATTTGGCATCTCTTGTGTTGATACCTATACTTGATGTCTCTCACGTTCAAGCTCAACCCACTTCTCCACCAGCCATTTTAGCCTCCAACAGTACGGCCGTAAAGGCCGATCGCTCACTGGGCGCTTTGAGGCGGGGCTCTGCTGGTGCTATTGCCGTCATTACTTAGCGCGGCAAACGCATTGCCAGCAATTGTAAGTCCCGCTGAGAACTCTGGAACTAGCCAAAACACATGCGCCACCAATTTTTGGAAGGCATTACACCACCGAATGGTCGGTAGGCACGTGCATAATAGCATTCTTTCAAGAAGATGTCAATACATTTGGCTCCAGTCCAAGAGATCTCCTGAAGCATTCTAGCCGGCAGCATTGCAAACGCTATTTAAGGCCCATTTGACCTTTACCGCTGCACCCCCGGCTGCCATTGGAGCCGTGAGTGCACCAGAGGCCTATTCGACGTTGAACTTCGGGCTTCAGGGCCATTTATGCCCGACCGGCGGAGTGCTTTTTCGCGTTTTCTTGGAACTGCAGATTTGCTACTTGACTACCAGCCAACTATAATAGGAATGAGACAAGTATGGGACAAGCATTGGGGCCAATGGCGAAAAAAGTGAGCGCCTGCCTACCTTCGTAAGCAGGGCTCTCAGGGCGTATTTCACTACGAAAACAGGGGCTTTTCGGGGTTCGATCTCAGACTGCCTTCCAAGCAGGTTGTCGCGAGTTCGAGTCGCAGAGTAGAGAACAGATTTGGTTACTTCCCAGCCACCTTAGACATTCACGAGCTTGTTCTCGTCCTTTCGGATGGAGCGCGTATTCCGCGTTGCCCTAGTAGCCCAGAAGACCTCTCCTGCTCCCCCTCATCGAACCGAACGTGAGGTTCTCCCTCATCCGGCTCTCCGATGCCCTTCATCCGCCAGCATTCACGGTTTGTCTGCTTCGTCGTACGGTTC
>JAMDCE010000469.1 GCA_023489135.1 Chloroflexota bacterium | reverse complement strand
CTATTGGCTCCTCGATGAAGCGGCGATTGCTGAAGAAATCCCGCATCAGGGCCTCGGCGCCCCGAAGCGTGCCAGCCAACAAGAAGGGAGAGGGCACCAGACCGGTGACGGGAACCTCTGGTCCGACGGCACCCTTCAGCCGGCGCAACACGGCCAGAACGTAGTCGAGCCACTTGACGTCGCCCGATCCCAGCGGCTGAAGCCGGTTCAAGTCATCAGGGGACTTCAGCAGCGGCTCGGTGACGGTGGGCGGGTCATCATCGTGAATGACCAGCGTAGCGCCGAGGATCGCGGCCAGTAAGGGCGCGGTAGAGGCGTCGTGGACCGCATCGAAGCCGAACTCCTTCAGCGCCTGGACCTGCGATTCGACGTAGTTATCGGGGTCGGCCAGGCAATCCCGGTAGGTGTAGTACGCGGATTTGATGCCGGTCACCTTGCTGATGGGAACGACCGGCACGCGGTCCGGCTGTCCCAGCGCTAAGACGGTCATAACCCTCTCGTAGGGCGTCATTTGCCCATCGGTCTGCATGCTACCTCCTGCCGGCATCGCGCCCAGAGCGCCTGTTGAGCCCGAGACATCGCCTCAGGTCGAGTTGCCAAGTTCCGCCTCGTCGCTAATTGCCGAAGGTGACCTTCATCCGGTACAGTCTGGGTGAATAATTTGGAACAGAGCCATCATTCTTCTGTCTTGCCGATTCGGCATAGTATTGCCCGGACCTGATAGTTGCCGTTGATGGGATCGTAGGGCGGATCGTTCGAAATGATAGCATTCGCATTGGATTCAAAACAACCGTGATCCGGTCCAGTCCTTTCGGGGAACCACCAGCCGTGTGTTAGCGATACTACCGAAGGATGTAATCCATGCACGAACCTGGCCTTCGCCTTGATGCGCCACGAAAACTTGGAGGATTCCAGCCAAACTTCGTCTCCTTCATTAATCCCGTGAGCCCTGGCAGCTTCTGGACTGATCTCTACCTGCGGTTCCGGCACGAGCTTCCGTAAGGCAGGGATGTTCCGATACTCGGTGTGCTCGTAAGCCCTGTGCCTCGCCTGGATCATTATCATCGGATAGGCCTTGGCGAGCTCCGGCGTGCTGTACGGGCTTTCCGGCGGCTCACGGTGGTAGGGAAGTGGGTCGTAACCATGCTTCTCGAAAATGCTGGAATACAGCTCGATCTTTCCCGATGGGGTTTTGAATCCCCTCCCCTCGTACTTAAGGTATTGCACGGGAAATTCCATAGCTTGGCCGGGCAGGTTCTGAAGCTCCTTGAAGGTCATCTTGAGCCCTTGAAGGCGCAGGTCGTTCAGGTCATCAACGGTTTGCCACGGGGACTCAATCTCCATTCTTCGGGCCAGCTCCAGGACGATTCTCCGATCATCCCAGCACTCTCCCACAGGCTCAATGACTTTTCTCGTTGCCATAACGGAATTGTATAGGCCAGTGAATGAACAGGTGGGGCTCTCGGTCTCAAGCCAGTGCGCGGCTGGGAGGACGATGTCGGCCAGTTCCGCTGTGGGGGTCATCGAAAGGTCCACGACGACCAGGAACTCAAGACTCTTCAAAGCCTCCCATGTCTCTCTGCTATTGGCTTCCTCAAGGATGGTGTTGTTGCCGGGGATGAAGCCTGCCCTGAGTTCGTGCTTCAGCATAGCCTTTACACCTGAGGGAGTGTGGGCATGAAAGCGGTTCTTGGCGGTCAGCTTGCTGCCGCAGCTGAGCGGGTACTCCGTAGCGCCGTACCTCGTCATCTCGACCTCGACAGGCAACCGCAGGGCGTTGCGCATCTGGTAGATGGGCATAAAACCACCAAGGTCGTTGGAAAGCAGGTTTCCACCCTCGACGTCGATGTTGCCTGACAGGGCCAAGAGAACAGTTGTCGCGCGCGCTGCCTGGGTGGCGTTGACGTGCTGCGAGTCGATTCCAAGGCGGGTGTGGATGCACGCAGGCTTGATGGAGGCGAACATGGTGGCGGCTTCGACGACTTGCTCCTGGGGAACCCAGGTGAGTTCCGACACCTTGTCCACGGGATATTCCTTCGCCCGTTCTCTCAGTGCTTCGAAGCCCACACACCATTTGTCGACGAAAGCCCGATCGTAGAGTCCTCGCTCGATGATGGTATTCAGCATACCTAAGGCCAAGGCAGCGTCGGCGCCTGGCCTTACGCGCAGCCACAAGTCAGCCCGAGTGGCAATCTTCGTGGGCCGGGGATCGACGACTATCAGCTTCGCCCCATCGGCCTTGGCCGCGAAGATATCTTTGGCCTGGGGAGGACGCGTCTCTGGCGGGTTCGCGCCCCACAGGAGAATGCACTTGCTTCTTCTGTAGTCCACGTTGCGATCAGTCGAGATTACGTCGCCCAACGTGCAGCTCTGAGCTACGTTGTCGGGAATGCTGCATAGGTGATTTGCATCCAATACGTTGGGCGTTTCGAGAAGGTACCCGAAGAGCAGGGAGGCGATGGCGGCGTTCTCCTTGTGAAAACAGCCGGTGACGCTGAAAATCGCGTCGGGCCCGTACTTCTCCTTGATGGAGGCAAACTGCTCGGCCATCGTGTCCAGTGCCTCATCCCAGGAGATCGCCGCCACTTGCCCTCCCCCCCGTTCTCCCACTCGCTTCAGAGGATGCCGCAAACGATCAGGGCGATACACATCGTCGACGGCATGCCTCCCCTTCGGGCAACTGGATCCTTTGATGTTCACCAGTACCCCGTTCCTCACGCGGGCCTGGACAGGACACTTCATATGGCACTGGTGGCAAAAGGTCTGTGCCGCTAAGGCGCTTCTGCTAGCGTCGTCCGACATGCATCCTCCCCGATCTACTTCTTTTCGTACAGGCTCTTGATGAAGCCACTGTCCTCGAGTTCCTTGATGAAGCGAGCATCGATAAACTGCTCTGCCTTATACGACTTCGCTCGAGCGTCACTTCGGGCAATCTCATCGATTGCATCCTGTAGGGACGAGGCATTCGGGTAAGGCGCTGGTTGAATAACCTTAGTGACCCATTCGTTGTACGTATCGTCGATTATTTCCTGGTCCTCTGTCTTCGTATAGATGCCGATGATTTTCTTCGCCACCTTTTCGTTATTTCTCGCTAGGGCGATTCCCTCGACGTAGCTCTTCACGAACCTTCGCGCGACATCCTCGTTCTTGGCCAACCAATCCTTCTTGACCGCGAAGGCGTTCATTATGAAGGGTATTTCCAGGCTGGTAATGTCGATCAGTTCTTTCAACCCAAGCTTCCTCGCCTTGAGGCTGTTTGGCGGCGAGATGACTCCAGCATCTATCCCGCCAGCCTGGATAGCTGCTACTGTCTCGGGTAGACCGCCCGTTTGGAGCAGAGTGTAGTCCTTCTTGGGTTCCAGACCGAACTTTCGCAAAGCAACTTGGGCAGCCATGTCGGTACCGGACCCAAACTTGGACACACCAACCGTGCCGCCTTTGAGGTCCTGAGGTTTCGTTATGGTGGGCTTGCTATACATATAGAACACCATGCTGTTGGAGGCAGCCGTCAGGAGTACCGTCTGCACGCCATTTATGGCTAGGTTGACCGGGACATCCGATCCCACGGTTACGCTATCCAATTCGCCAGCCACGAGCGCCTGTACCGCCGTGGGAGTGCCAGAGACGAAGACAAGTTCGACATCTAGTCCATTCTTGTTGAAAAGTCCCTCGTCCTTGGCTATGAAAAGAGGAGTGTGGCTGCCAGATTGCGCTGTATAGGCTACCCTTAGCTTATTCAGCTTGACATCTTTCTTGGCTACCGCCCGGACATCAGGAGCCTTGGCCTTCTCTTCGGACTGCGAGGATGGAGAGGGGGCACTTGTTGTGGTGCAACTTACCATAAAGGCCAACAAGGTCGCAAATGCAAGGACTATTCGCACTGCAATTCCTCCTACTTTATTGATACGATTGCTAAACCAGCCGCTCGATACTTTCCCGTCTTGGCATCTTGCTCAACATTCCGAACACATTCGAGGGCTGTGAGCAGACGATGGGCAGTGCTCTTCGCCAATCCGAGATTCCTCGCGATTTCGCGCACCCCAGCCAGGGAATCCCGGTAGGTGTAGTACGCGGATTTGATGCCGGTCACCTTGCTGATGGGAACGACCGGCACGCGGTCCGGCTGTCCCAGCGCCAAGACGGTCATAACCCTCTCGTAGGGCGTCATTTGCCCATCGGTCTGCATGCTGCCTCCTGCCTGCATCGCGCCCAGAGCGCCTACGGAACGCGCGCAATCCGCGGTAGATGTTGACTGTTGGAGGGCTTCCAAAGCTGGTGAATTGACAGCAAATGCGGCGTCATCGCCTGAAGGGTAGGGACATCGTTGTTGGCGCATATTAGCACCGATACGGGATCGTGTCAATAGATTGAGGCGGCCGGCCGGCCGCCTCTGTCAGATGATCACGTTCTAGTTTGTGTCCGGGAAGATCAACCCGCTACTCGCAGATCATGCCTTCTGGACCTCGCACAACAGGGCCTTGTACACCGGAAAGCCGGAGATGGGGTCGCGGTTCTCGAAGTCGGTCACGTAGTTGGCGTTGGAGTCGCGCCAGCCTTCGGCCTGGATGGGGCCCCCGCCTCCGACGTTCAGCTCCACCTGGCCGTCCATCACGTCGTCCGTGACCTTGGCCCACACGCCTACGCGCCCTCGCGGCGACTCTACCCAAACCTTATCGCCGTCGGCTATCCCCCGCGCCGTCGCATCCGCCGGGTTCAGCAGCACCTGGGCCCGGGGCTGCAGCTTCAGCAACCCCGGTATGTTCAAATGCTGCGACCTGAAGGCCGATTGCAGCCTGGCGCCGGTGTTCAACACCAACGGGTACCGCTTATATAGCTCCGGACTCCCCAGCGGCCCTTCCTTCGGCTCCACGTAAACCGGCAGTCCATCGTAGCCGTACTTCTGCAGCATGCTCGATACCAGCTCGATTTTCCCTGACGGCGTGTTGAATCCTTCCTTCTTGTCCCCGCGCAGCAGGCCTTTGGCGAACTTGCGGTACTCCTGCCGGCCGGCATCGTACTTCACGCCCTCGGGATGCGCTTTGAGATCCTCCACCCTCACCGGGCTGTCCTTGAAGGCAAAGTCGACGTGTTCTCGCTCCGTCTGCGGGAACTGATCCCCGTAGCCCAGCTTCTTGGCCAGCTCGAGCATAAAGAGGTAGTTGGGCTTGGCCTCGCCCACGGGTTCAATGACCCTTTGCCTCCGCTGAGCGTAGCCAGAGGGGTATTTCTGGTAGGACTCGTTCTCGAAGTAGGTCGTGGCCGGCAGCACGATGTCGGCGCACATGGCGTCGGCGGTCATAAAGCGGTCGAAGACCACCAGGAAATCGAGCTTCTTGAAGCACTCCTTCCAGACCTCGGTCTGAGGCATGTTGGTTAGCAGGGATGCTCCCACCACCAGCAAGGATCGCAAGGGATAGGGATCGTCGTCGAGAATGGCTCTCGGCGCTTCCATGAACTGCGCCGACTTCAGCATGTCACAGAAATAGGGATACTTGTCCGCGCCTATCGGCTTGACCCCCGCCGGCGGGTCCAGGTTGATGCGACCGAACCTGGCCGGGTTCCGCGGGCGGAACATCAGGCCTCCCGGCACGTCGATGTTCCCGGTGATCGCCCACAGGCAGAGCACCGCGCGTATGTTCTGCACCCCGCTGTTGGTGTACTCCAGTCCGGTGTACATCGTCAGCGAGGCTCCCTGGGCCCTGGCTATCGCCCTGGCCATCTCCACGATGGTCTCTTTGGGCACCCGGGTGATCCCCTCGGCCACCTCCGGCGGGTATTGCTGCACGTACCGGCGTAGCTCCTCGAAGCCGGTCGTCCAATTCTCCACGAACTCCCGGTCGTAAAGTCCCTCGTTGACGATGACGTTCATCATGCTGAGGGCCAGAGCGCCGTCCGTCCCCGAGCGCACCCCGATCCACTGGTCGGCTTTCTTGGCCATCTCGGTCCGCATGTGGTCGATGACCACCATCCTGGCCCCTCGCTTCTTGGCGTCGAGGATCTTCTTGACCTTGTCAGGAGGGGAATCGGTATAGGGATTGGCTCCCCAGACGACCACAAGGTCGGTATTGGCGAAATCGGGGTAGGTGAAGCGCATGTCGTTGCCGATGGTGGGAACCGCGGCCAGCTGGCCGTAGGCAACGTAGCAAACCGCGGAGCAGCTGGAGAGGTTGGGAGAGCCGAACGGGAAGAGAACGCCGTAGGTCCCGGGGACGTACAGTCCCCGGGGGCTGAATACGTCGACCAGGCTGAGATCGAAACTCCCCCGGCCGAAGTAGCCCATGACCGCCTGCGGTCCGTATTGCCGCTTTATCTCTTGAAACCTATCGGCGATGCGGTCCAGCGCCTCGTCCCAGCTTATGCGCTCGAACTTGCCCTCGCCCTTTTCGCCCACGCGCAGCATCGGGAACTTGAGCCGGTCAGGGGAGTAGACTATCTCCTTGGCGTGGGCGCCGCGCACGCAGACCAGGCCGATGGGGTGGTCCTTGAGGGGGGATAGCTTCTCGATCTTGCCGTCCACCAGCTCCACGTTGACCCCGCAGGCGCCCGGACAGATGCCGCAGAGGCTAACCACTGTATCTTTCTGTAGCTCACCTGATTTTGAGTCCGTTAGTTCTTTGACCATCGAGGCTCTCCTTTCTCTTAGAGGGATATTGTGGTTTTGCGGTGCGCAGCACCGCAAAACCACAATATCCCTAACTTCAAGGGGGGGGTGGGCCAAGTTACATTTCCAGAAGGTGTCACCAATGTGCACCGAGAAAGACACGGCGCAGCGTCTTTCGAAAAAAAACTCAAGGACGCTAGAAGAGAAACAGCGGCGTTTCTATCCGCCTTTGACCGGCTACATCACAAGCAGAATATCACACCGGAGCCCGGTTTGCAAATTTGACATTCTTTCTAGTGGGCGTTAGAATCGCTGGGCAAGCTTGAAACCTCTGGAGAATGCCGAACATGTTCATACTTGAACCTTCACTCGACGACGTCGCCGGCCTCATCAAGGTGTCCCGAGGAGCCGAACCGGCGGATCTGTACATTCGCGGTGGCACGGTGGCCAACGTTTACTCCGGCGAGTATCTGCCCTCGAACGTGGCCGTGAGCAAGGGCCGCATCGCCTACGTCGGGCTCAGCGAGGCATCCATCGGTGCCGATACCCAGGTGATCGATGCTTCTGGCAAATACGTCTGCCCCGGATACGTCGAAGTCCACGCCCACCCGTGGGCCAACTACAACCCGGTCGAGCTATGCCGGGCGATGCTCCCCGTGGGCACGACGACGGCGTTTTTCGATACCCTGGTCTTCCTTCTCTTGCTCGGCAACGAGGAGATGGAGAGGATTCTGGACGATCTGCGGGGCCTACCCGTCAAGGTGTTCTGGAATCCGCGCATCGCGCCTCAGAGCGTGATGGTCGACGAAGACGTCAAGTTTGCTCTAGACCGCATTCGTCGCCTCCTGGAACGACCGGATGCGGCCGGGACGTTCGAGGTGACGCGATGGCCTGAAATCGTTGCGGGGGACCGACGCTACTTGGAGCTAATTGACGCCGCGCGCAAGCTGGGGAAGCGCGTGGATGCGCATACGGCGGGGGCTTCATACGAGAAGCTGAATCCGCTGGTGGCGGCGGGGGTTGAATCCTGCCACGAGGCCATCGACTTGCAGCAGGCTCTGGACCGGCTGAGACTAGGCATGTGGGTATTCCTGCGCGACAGCTCTCTCCGAGAGGACCTTGGCGAGCTTATTCGCATCGTGACCGAGAATAAAGTTTGCACCAGCAGGCTCGTCCTGACCACGGATGGGCCCACCCCTACCTATTTCGTCGACAAGGGATCGGTCGAGTATCTGGCGGACCTGGCGGTGAAAAAGGGCGTCGACCCTATGACGGCCCTTCAAATGATAACCCTCAATCCCGCCACCTATTTCCACCTGGATCAGTATATCGGCGGGATCGCACCCGGACGCATCGCCGACATCGTCATCAACCCCAGGCCGGATCGCTTCAAACCGGAAACGGTCATAACGAATGGCCAATTGGCTGCCCGCGACGGGATCGCGCTGGTGGAGTTCCCGAACGTGAACTGGGAGCAGTACGGCTTCGACGGCCCCAAGCTTCCTCCGGGCGTGCGCATCCGTCCGGAACACGTTATGGTTCGGGCCGAGGACGCCGTTCCGACCTTCCCCATCATGGACCTGGTGAGCGCAGCGATCACCCGAAGACGCGACGTGGAGCTTCCGGTGAGTGACGGCTTCGTGGACCTGAGCGAGAATGATGGGCTGCTTTTCATTTCTTTGCTCGACAGGCACGGGAAGTGGACCACCAACGGCGTCATCAAGGGGTTTGCCCGGAAACTGGAGGGATTCGCCACTTCGTACAACACCGCCTGCCACGTGCTGGTGATGGGCACCAACGGCGAAGCGATGGCGATGGCCGCCAACCGATTGTACGAAATCGGCGGCGGCATCGTCCTGGTGGAAAAAGGCCGGGTGCTGTTTGAGCAGCGGCTGGAGATAGGTGGCGAGATGTCCAGCGAGCATTTCCAGGTCACGGTTGACCGCACCAGGGAGTTGCTGGGTTTGTTCCGCGAGGGGGGCCATGCCTACGAGGATCTCCCCTACACCATTCTCTTCCTGTCCTGTGATTTCCTCCCCGAGATACGGGTAACCCTGGCCGGCGTCTTCGACGTCAAGAATCGGCAGACCCTGCGGCCGCCGAGGGAGATTCGGTAAGTTAGGTGGGTAATCTACCTTGGGTGAGGGCGTTACTAACCGCAAAGAGGGCGAAGAGCGCAAAGACTGAAAAAATCTTTGCGTCCTTTGCGCTCTTTGCGGTTAAATCCCGTTTCCGTTACTGAAACCACCCCTATTGTAAGGCTGCGTTAACACGCCTCCTAAGATGTGCTGCTATAATTATAATGTATGTGGAGCGATTCGACCTTCCCAGTGCAAGTTGCTACAGGAGGCGAAAGATGATTTCCGTTGCCGCAGCCTGGCCGCGCAAGGTGTTTTATGGGGAAGAGGCGCTCGGCCAGCTGGGTTCCGAGTTGCGGAGGCTCGGGGCCAAGAGAGCTGTTCTGGCCACCGACGCTTACATCGCGACCACGGATGGAGCCCGGCTCGTTCGCGAGGTGGCCGGGAGCGGGGGGATCGATCTCTTCGTGTTCGACGAGGTCGAAGCGAATACGACCGAGGGCAACGTTAACGCGCTGGCGCGCGAGATTGCCGAGAAGTCGTGCCAGTTGGTCATCGCTGTGGGGGGAGGAGACGTCATCGACTGCGCCAAGGCAGCCAACCTCGTGGCGACCCACGGCGGGTCCATCTCCGACTATCGCATTAACCGTGGCAAAGCGGTTTTCGACAAGGTTCTGCCGCTGATCGCCATTCCCACCACGGCCGGAACCGGCTCCGAAGTGACGCCCACGGCCGTCGTCACCGACCTGGCCGACAAGACCAAGTACGTCGTCTCCAGCGCCAGTCTGGTGCCGTCCATAGCCATTCTCGATCCCGCCTTGACCGTGTCGATGTCGCCACAGCTAACCGCCTGGACCGGCATGGACGCTCTGAGCCGGGCTATCGAAGCCTATTCCTCGCCCGCGGACTCGCCCATCGCCAATACTCTCGCCCTCGGCGCGGTGCGGCGCATCGCCAACAACCTACCCTTAGCGGTGGGCAATGGCGACAATCTGCCGGCCAGGAAGGAGATGTTGCTGGCCGCCAACATGGCCGGGGTGGCCGCGGCGCAGAACCAGCTAGGGCTGGTCAACGCCACGTCGCGTCAGATCAGCGCCGAGTTCGGCGTGGCGCCCAGCCTGGCCAACGCCATTCTGCTGCCCCTGGTGATGGAATTCAACGAGGAGTGGGCTCTGGAAAGATTCGCCAGGGTTGCCGAGGCGATGGGAGAGCGCGTCAAGAACCTGACCGTTTCCAGGGCCGCGCAGAAAGCCATCGAGGCGGTGCGCGAGCAGCAAGCCGCCGCCGGCATCCCGCAGAAGTTCGAAGGGCTGAAGACGACCGACGACACGATACACCGTATAGCCTGCAATGTGATGGGCGACCCGCTGGCGGTATTGAATCCGAGGCCCGTCACGGCCCACGACGTGGAGCATCTGTTGCAGCAGGTGTTATAGACAGCCCGGGCCGGTCGCCGTCCTCCCCTTCTGGTAAAGACGCGAAATCTCGCGTCTCTAACCCAACTTCCGCAGTTTTAGTGGCGTCTTAACCTAATATAGGGATGATGGCCCTAATTATGGTCGTTTACGACCGCGAGTGGGGCAAATTGGTCAGTAAA
>JAMDCE010000227.1 GCA_023489135.1 Chloroflexota bacterium | reverse complement strand
ACGGTCCTGGCGGAGACGGGGAAATTCCCGGGTCTGTTGCCAGGCGTGGAAATAGACAGATTCAGCGACGACCACAAAGGTTTCCTCGCCGCTACGGTGATGAACAGACGAGCTATGTCCGACTCGATGACCGCCTGCTCCTTTGCCACCAACGCTGGCTGGACCTCTTTCCGCTATCTCGACATACTCAACGCCGCTACGGGTCGCTCCTTGACTCTCGACGAGTTCTACACCATCGGCGAGAGGATAAACAACCTGGAGAGATGCTTCAACGCGCGGGAAGGTCTGGGTCGGAAAGATGATACCTTACCGCAACGCCTTTTGACCGATCCAATAAAGACAGGTCCATCCAAGGGCCACATTGTCGAAGACTTGGATAGACTGCTGGATGACTACTATCAGGAGCGAGGCTGGGACCTGGGCACGGGGAAACCCAAGAAAGAGAAACTAGATGAATTGGGACTGGGCTTCGCCGTTGACGACATTTGGCCGTAGGGGATAGGGGTTAAGGGATATGGGTTAAGGGTCAATACGTAAAGAGCGGTATGCGTTCTAACCCTTAACCCCTAACCCCTAACCCATCTGATTTTCGCCCTTACAGCAATCTTGACGAGGAAGGCAGACTATGTGCGAACTTTGCGTGTTACACGGGGACGGGGAGAAATTCTATTTGAAGAAAGAGAACTACGATCCCTCCAGGGTCTTCGCCCAGAAGTGGATCGCGGAGTGGATGGTGGAGTACCACACCGACATCGAGGACTACACCCAGAACGTGGACAAGCTGGACATGCGGGCCAGGACCCACCGCCACCAGATCGTTCCTCTCCAGGATGCTCTCAAGGTGATCGACATCATTGACGAGTTGGGGATGCCCTTCCAGGTAGCCGCCTGCGCCTGCCGAACTACCAATGTGGGTGTGCGCGCCTGGCCGGAGCCGGTGGAGGAGTATTACTGGTGCATGGTGTGGGGAGTCGATACTCCTGGGTTTCTTTCGAATATAGGCTTCAAGTCCGGGGTGCCCGGTCTGGAGATCAGGAGCGTCACCGCTGAACAGGCTAAGGATACCCTGATAAGGGCCGACAAGAAGGGGCTGGTTCACGAACTGGCGATTAACGGGCTGACGGGACAAGAGATCTTTATCGGCGCGCTCTGCAATTGCGAGTGGCCCCATTGTTACACCCTCAGGGGAAGGTTGGTTTACGGAATCCAGCACGACATTCTAAAAGGTCATTACGTGGCGAGGGTGGAGAGCGAAAAGTGCAACGGCTGCGAAAGGTGCGTGGCTGGCTGCATATTTGGGGCCATCCGGATGAGTCGAACTAAGAAGGTGGCCTCCATCAACCCTCTGGAATGCTTTGGCTGCGGGGTCTGCTTGGGGCGCTGTAAGAAAGACGCCATTCTGCTCGCCGACAGGGATCAGGTCCCGGTGGCTCGGAACATGTGGTAAGGGGAAGAGCATGAAGAGACTGCCAGCGGACTACGAGAGGGCGCGCTTCGGCGTTCCCATCAAGATCGACATCGACTACGCTAAATGCCCGGAGGCGCAGGATTGCCAGAAATGCGTCCGGGTATGCCCTCTGGGAGTGATAGCCTTATCGCCCCTGGAGGACCGGCGAATCGTGAAGCGCGAGCCAATGAAATGGCGAGCCGTTCCTGTTGCCACAGCCATCTGCAATTTCTGCGGCAGCTGCACCCGCGCCTGTCCCAAGGACGCGGTCAGCCTGATCGATCTGGGTAGATAAGAAGGCCGGGGGTCGAGAACAGAGAATCTTTCCGATGGCTGAGGTGAAAGGAGGTGGCGGCTGGCAGAAATAACGCGAGAAGCTATCCCGTCCAGTCTCTAACGGGATCAAGAGCGTCGAGACCAGGGGAGGCTGCACCTGCGGACGGAACCGTTCAAAGACAAGACGATTCGACGAGTGCCGAGTCTGGAGCCGGGTCTTGATGCCCAAAGCGTATGTTAATAAAAGGAGGATCAACCAATGACCGTAATGCGCGGTGCAGATGCAGTGGTTCAAACCCTCAAGGCCAACGACGTCAAGTTGGTGATCAGTTACGTCGGGCACACTGTTCAAGAGATAGGTGACGCCCTCTACGATGAGAAAGGCATTCGCTCTTTTCATCCTCGATCCGAGATGGCCGGGGCCTATATGGTCAACGGTTACAACAAAGTGGCTGGCCGGGCTGCGGCGATCGGCCTCTGGCACACTTGTGGCTCCCTGGTAGCCTCTGTCGGTGTCTTCGACGCCATGACCGACTCGGTTCCGACCGTCAGTATTATGGCCAACGTCCATTCTCGCCTGAAAGACCGCAACGCAATGCAAGAGATGCCCAACGTGGACATTTTCAAGCCTATCTGCAAATGGGCTACGCGGGTCGAGAAGCCGGACAAGATTCCAGAGGCCCTGCACAAGGCTTTCCAGATTGCTCAATCCGGCCGGATGGGACCAACTGTTATCGATCTCCCCTTCGACCTCTGCGTGGACAAGGCCGATATGACCATTCCTCCTGGCTGGTCACCTCCCGCAATGGCCATAACCGGTCCTGCAGACGCGATCAAACAAGCCGGCGACCTCCTTATGAGCGCCAAGAAGCCTGTCATTATCGCCGGTGGCGGCACGGTCACCTCCGGCGCCGGCGCTGAGCTCAAAGAGTTGGCGGAGTTGTTGGGAATTCCCGTGGCCACCTCCACGACAGGCAAGGGCGTGCTGTCCGAGGACCATCCCCTCTCCCTGGGTGTCACCGGCACGGTGGGTTGGAAAGTCGCGAACGAATACATTCCCCAGGCTGACGTGGTCCTGGCCCTGGGATACCGCTTCGCCGAATGGAGCTACTCCCAGGAGTACGCGGCCGACCTGCCCGGCAAACTCATCCATGTCGACATCGACCCGACGGAAATCGGCCGGTTCTACATCCCGACTGTTGGCATCATGGCCGACTCCAAGAGCTTCTTGCGCGCCCTGCTGGACTACCTGAGCACCAAGGTGGAGCGGAAGGCGTTTCAGGAGAGAGCAGCCTATGCCGGCATCAAGAGAGTGAGAGACGAGTGGCTGGCCGTCTCGGAAGAAAGAGAAGCCAGCGATCAAAAACCTATGAGCCCGTGGAGAGTGGTTAAGGAAATACGGGCCGCTCTGGCACCTGACGACATTCTGGTCACCGACACCGGTTCCAACACGGCTTGGTTTATCCAGGGCTATCGCGCCTATCTGCCCAAGTCCACCATCCTGCCCTTGGGCCTCGGCCCTCTGGGCGCCGGCTTCCCCTACGCTCTGGGCGCGAAGCTGGCCGCCGGGAACAGAAGAGTCGTCTGTGGCACAGGAGACGGCGGTTTCCAGTACTGTCTGCCCGATCTGGCTACCGCGGTCAAAGAGCGAATTCCCATCACGGTAGTTGTGTTCGACGACGGCTATCTGGGAGCGAATCGGGGCATCGCCGAGTACCTCTTCGACGCTCGCTATCAGTGGGTCGAGCTCAACAATCCCGACTTCGCCGCTTTGGCAAAGGCCTATGGTGCGGATGGAGAGAAGGTTGAGGATCCTCGAGACCTGGCCTCCGCTCTGCAGAGAGCGGCCAAGACGGAAGTGCCCTACATCATCGATGCCCGCATCGACTACAAGTTCACCTACCCGGTCACGGGTAACTGGCAACTACGCTGGGAGCCCACCGTTTGGGCCAAGGATCCTGTGGGCATTAAGTACCCTCAGAATTTCGCCAAGGATTAGGGAGCGATTGGGGCCCAGGGGTCGCATTAACCCCTGGGCCCTCTTGACAGAAAGGAGCTAGCGATGAAGCTACCCACGAAAGTGACTGTGGTCGAAGTGGGACCTCGTGACGGCCTTCAGGCCGAGAAGACCTGGGTCGAGACCGATCGCAAGATCGAACTCATCAATGCCCTTTCTCAGACAGGTCTGTCGCGGATAGAAGCTACCGCTTTCGTCCACCCCAAGGCCATTCCCCAGATGCGAGACTCGGCCGACGTCATGGCCGCGATTACTCGACGCCCAGGAATCATCTACGACGCTATTGTTCCCAATCCTGTGGGCGCACAACGCGCCCTCGGTGCGGGGGTCGATGAGATCTCGGTCTTCGTTTCGGCCAGCGAGACTCACAACCAGCAAAACGTGAGGATGAGCATCGCCGACTCCCTCCGAGGTTTCGAGCCCATTGCCCAGTTGGCCCGAGATGCCGGGAGGCGTTTGCGAGGATACATTGTCACTTCCTTCGGCTGCCCTTATGAGGGCGATGTTCCCGAAGACAAGGTCATCGGCATAGGCCGGTCCCTGCGGGATCTGGGCGCGATGGAAGTTAGCCTGGGAGACACAACGGGGATGGGGAATCCCGTCCAGGTGGCCTCAATGGCCAGCAACTTTCTGGCTAAAGTGCCCAACGTCCGGCTGGGCCTGCACTTCCACAATACCAGAGGAGCCGGCCTGGCCAACGTCCTGGCCGGGTTGCAGGAGGGAGTAGACTTGTACGATGGATCCATCGGCGGGTTGGGCGGTTGCCCTTACGCCCCCGGTGCCACCGGCAACATTCCGACAGAAGACATGGTTCATATGTTCCACGAAATGGGTATCGAAACCGGTATAGATATGGACAAAATGATCGCCTGCGCTAAACTCGCTCAGGAGATGATTGGTCGAGAATTGCCCGGCCAGGTGATGAAGGCGGGCAAGAGATGCGACCTGGTCCGAATCCCAGAGGAAAAGAGCTAAGATGAAACGCTACGTCGTTCAGGTCGATGAGGTCGAGACTTATTCGCCTCCGAAACATGTCGGAACAGTGAATCGCCGGCTTCTCGGCAAAGGCGTGCTGGGGGCCGAGAACTTCGAAGTGGTGATGGGGGTTGTCCAAAAGGGAGGCGAAGCCGAGGAGCACTCCCACGCCGGCAGCGAGCAGGCTATTTTCATCCTCGAGGGCCTGGGTCGCCTCGAGATCGAAGATCAGCAACAAGAGGTCGGGCCAAACACCATGATTCATCTTCCTAAGAATGTACCTCACCGGCTGGTCACTATAAGCGATACCCCTCTCAAGTGTCTGGTAATGTATTCGCCACCCTTGGCGGATTGGTAAGACCATAGAACTCGAAGGGAGCGGTCACTGTAGCTGTTGGCGCTTGCGAGCTTCGGCGCCGCATGTCATCGATCATCGAAAGGAGAGCGCAAGATGGCAAGTCAGTTCGAGTATCTGTTCAGTCCTTTTCAGTTGGGCAAAATCAACCTGAGGAATAGGATCGTCTTCCTGCCCCACCTGCCCCTCTACGCCGAGAATCACATGCCGGTGGAACGGGACGAGTATTACTACGGAGAGAGGGCCAAGGGCGGCGCGGCCCTATGCATCTACGGGTGCCAGTCGGTTCAGGAGGGTAGCACTTTCGGGGCTGAGATTTATGCCAACGACGAGAGAGTTATCCCCGGCTATCGCAAGGTGGCCGAAAGGGTCCATGGCTACGGTGGCAAAATCTTCACTCAGATCACCCATTATGGAAATCAGTCCCCTTCCGGCTCGACTTTGGACTTGAACGAATGGAAACCCATTCTGGCTCCATCCGACGTGCCCGATGGCATTATCGGCGAAATTCCCAAGATACTGGAGGAAGAGGAGATCTGGGAGATCATCGGGCTCTACGCCAAGGCGGCCAAGAACAGCCGCGAGGGCGGTATGGACGGCGTGGAAATCAAGTGCGCTCACGATGGCCTCCTGCGCCAGTTCCTCTCTCCCTACTATAACCAGAGAACGGACCAGTGGGGCGGCAGCGTGGAGAACCGCACTCGCTTTGTCCGCGAGACCATCAAGGCCGTCCGCGCGGCCGTGGGAGACGATTACACCTTTGGCGTCCGGCTCTGTTTGGACGAGTTCATCCCCGGTGGTTACGGTTTGGACGAGGCCATGGAATTCGCCAAGGCCATCGTCGGGACAGGCGTCGTCGATTACATCAATGGTGACATGGGCGTCTTCGTTAGTTGCCACATGGTCACGCCTTCAATGGCTCTGCCGCTTGGATTTGCCCTTTACTCCACCGCAGCCCTCAAAGAGGCCGTCGACCTCCCCGTTATCGCCTTCGGCCGCATCAACGATCCCGTCCAGTCGGAAAAGGCTTTGGCCGAGGGCCAGGCCGACCTCATCGGTATGGCGAGAGCGCTAATATGCGACCCGCACTTGCCCAACAAGGCTAAAGAAGGACGAATCGACGATATCAGGAACTGCGTCGGCTGCAACCAGGGTTGCTACTATCGGGTCTTCCTTGGTAAGCCAATCACCTGTATGCAGAACCCCTCGTCCGGCCGCGAGAAAGAGCTGGCCGACGATACGCTTAAGCCTGCTACCACCAAGAAGAACGTTTTGGTGGTCGGT
This sequence comes from Chloroflexota bacterium, assembly GCA_023489135.1. The sequence goes on along the minus strand of JAMDCE010000227.1, from coordinate 4,090 downwards.
GGTGGACCCGGAGGAATGAAGGCGGCCGAGATCGCGGCGACTCGCGGACACCAGGTGACCATCTACGACAAGGGCGAGACTCTGGGAGGCCAGTTCAACCTGGCTCTCAAGGTGCCGAAACTTCAATATTTTGGCGGAACCATTCGCTACATCCAGCGAGAACTGGACAAATTAGGCGTCAAGCAAGTGCTAGGCAAAGAGGTTAGCGCCGACGAGGTCATCAAGCAGAACCCCGACGCCGTGGTCGTGGCGACGGGAAGCGTTCCGCGAATGCCTGCGGTGCCCGGCGTAGACCAGGATAACGTTCTCACCGTGTGGGAACTCCTCCAAGGCAAAGGTCAGGCCGGCAACAAGGTCGTGGTGATCGACGCAGAGGGATTCTGGCAGTCGACCGGCGTGATCGAGATGCTAGCCGAACAGGGCAAACAGGTGGAGGTCGTCGTGCCCGGAGCGAATATGGGTGGCGCCCTGGACATCCCCAGCCAATTGGTGCTTTTCCCCAACCTTTACAGCCGTGACGTAGTGGTCAGCCCGAACGAGTCCTTGAAGTCCATCGATGGCAACACCGTGACGGTAGCCAACGTGTGGTCTGGAAAAGAACGGAAGATCGAGGGAGTCGACACCGTCATTCTGGCTACAGGCTACAAAGCCAATGAGGATCTTTACTTCGCCCTCAAGGGCAAGGTAAAAGAACTGCATCGAGTGGGAGATTGCGTCGCCCCTCGCCGGGCCGACAACGCCATCCTCGATGGCATTCTGGTCGGCCGACAGATATAGCCGTAGGGGCGAAGCACCCGCCAAAATCTTGAAGTAAATTCCTGCAGGTTTGGTGGAGATTGGCAATGGGGATGAAACCACTCCAAGTTGCTGCGGGCGCTTCGCCGCTACCAAGACTTCAAGCGGGCAATATTGCCCAACGCGCCGCCCCGACGAAAATCATTGACAGTGTTCTTAGGCGTGTGATAGGATAATTTCTGTATTTCCGCACATTATGTCTGACATACAGACTTCCGACGAGCTTCTCCTTGGATGAAGCTAGAAAGGAGACTGCCATAGGCGTCAGTCGAAACCGACAAAGCTGCCAAGTAATTTTCTAATACTGAAGCTTGAAAGGAGATCAGGAAATGGCCGAACAATTCCCGTTTCTTCTGTCGCCGATCCAGCTCGGCAACGTAACCGTCAAGAATCGAGTGGTCTTTCTGCCCCATCTCACCCTCTACGCCGATGGTGAGCTGCCCAGCGAAACCCATGCCTACTACTTTGGAGAGCGCGCCAAAGGTGGCACCGGCCTGGTAGTTATGGAGTGCCAGGGCGTCCATCCCCGCGGTCGCATGGGGGTGAACTGCGTCGCCGCCTGGAAGAAAGAATCTATCCCTGGTCTGAAAAAGATCGCCGACAAGGTGCACGAGAACGGCGGAAAGATTTTCGCCCAGATCACGCACGGGGGCAACACCACCACCGAGTGGGCTCCCCAACTGTTGTGGGGACCATCAGAGATTCCCGATCCGGTCTGCGGGGTCATCACCAAGCCGATGACCAAGGACGAGATCAAGGAAGTCGTGGAGCACTTCGCCATCTCTGCTCAGAACGAGATGGCCGCGGGAATGGACGGTATCGAGTTGAAGGTTGCTCACGATGGCCTGCTTCGAACTTTCCTCTCTACCTACACCAACAAGCGAGAGGATGAGTACGGCGGCAGCCGCGAGAACCGCATGCGGATCGTTATGGAAGTTATCGACGCCGTTCGCCAGGCCATCGGCCCCGATGCTCCCTTGGGTATGAGATTGTGCCTCGACGAGTTCTTCCCGGGCGGATACTCGCTGGACGAGAGTGTTGAATTTGCCAAAGCCTTCGCTCAAACCGGCAAACTCACCTATATCAGCACTGACGCCGGCACTTTTGCCAGTTTGCACTTCCTGATTCCGCCGATGACGATCCCTTTGGGGTTCGCCACCTATATGAGCGCGGCATTGAAGGAAGTGATCGATATCCCGGTCATAGCTTTCGGTCGGATCAACGACCCCGTGCAGGCCGAGAAGATCCTGGCCGAGGGTCTCGCCGATATGATCGGTATGGCCCGGCAGCTTATCTGCGATCCCGAATTCGTCAACAAGGCCAAGGAAGGCCGCGTCGACGACATCCGCAACTGCGTGGCCTGCAACGACGGCTGCATCTACCGCTGCCTGAAGGAAAAGCCGATCCACTGCGTCCAGAACCCGGCCGCGGGGCGAGAGAAGGAACTTGGCATTGGCACGCTGCAGCCTGCTGCCATCAAAAAGAACATCATGGTGGTTGGGGGAGGCCCTTCCGGCCTGAAACTTGCTGAGATCGCCGCTCGCCGAGGTCACAAGGTCAGCCTCTACGAGAAAGAGAACGAATTGGGCGGCCAGATTAACGTCGCCACGAAGGCGGCCAACCGCGATGAGCTCGGTGGCGTCGTTCGCTGGCTCAAGGGCCAGGTGGAGAAGCTGGGCGTCGACATTCACATGGGGACAGAAGTTACCCCGCAGTTGGTGGACCAGGTCAAGCCGGACGTGGTCGTCGTTGCCACCGGTGCCGTGCCTCAGAGGGCGTCGTTCCCTGGCGCCGATCAGGACAACGTGGTGCTTGTCCAGGACGTGCTCAATGGTTCAAAAGAGGTCGGCCAGAACGTGGTAATCGTCGACAATGACAACTACTGGGGCGGCACCTCGACGGCCGAGACGCTTCTCGATCAGGGCAAGAACGTTCAGATCCTAACGGGGTCATTCTTCGTCGGGTCCGACCTGGAGTTCGGCAACCTCTTCCACTACTACTCGCGAATCATGGAGAAGGGTGCCCAGATGAGCTCGCTCACCGCTGTCAAGGAGGTCTCCGGCAACACCGTGACCGTGGGAAATCCATTCGGCGGAGCGGATCGGAAGATCGAGGGCGTGGACACGGTTGTAGTAGCCACCCGCGCTAAGTCGGTCACCGACCTCTATGAGAGCATCAAGGGCAAGGCGAAGCAAGTCGTTCTGCTTGGCGATGCCGTAGCGCCGCGCAAGATGATGGAAGACATCTTCGAAGCCGAGATGATCGGCCGCGAACTCTAGGAATACTGAGCGCGTGACTCACGAGTGAGAACAAGGGGAGGGAGATGACTTTCTCCCTCCCCTTCCCTTGTCACTGGCTCAAGGAGGAGCAATGTCAACAGCTAGCGGCATCTGGGTGCTGGCCGAGCAGCGCAACGGCGAGTTACAGGAGGTCTCTCTCGAGCTGGTTGGCGAAGCGCGCAAGCTCGCTGACGAGCTCAAGGAGGAACTGTGGGCTGTTCTTCTCGGTTCCAGCGTCGAGAACCTGACCCCTCCCCTGGCCCACTACGGAGCTGATAAAGTCCTGGTGGCCGAACATCCTCTCCTGGAAAACTACACTACTGAAGCGTTTACTTCCGCGCTCACCGGCTTAATCACTCAGTACCAACCCAGCACTGTAATCATCGGCGCCACCTCTGTCGGCCGCGATTTGGCCCCTCGCGTCGCCACTCGTTTGAAGACTGGTTTGGTGACGGAGTGCACCATTCTAAAGGCTGGCGAGAAGGGCGCCCTGCTAATGACCAAGCCCACCCACGGCGGGAAAGTCTACACCACTTTCACCTGCAATTCGGCCAGACCCCAGATGGCCACCGTCAGACCGGGTGTGCTGGGTCTTGGCAAGGCCAATACGTCGCGCAAGGCGGCGATCGTCCGCGCTGAGGTGGGCGAAGACCTGGGTGAGATCCGGACCAAAGTTACCGGCTTTGGCAAAGCCGATCCGAAGACGGTGGATCTGACCGAGGCTGAGATCATCGTCGCCGGTGGCCGTGGCGTGGGATCGCTGGAGAAGTATCGTCTGATCGAGGAACTGGCCGAATTGCTGGGCGGCTCGGTGGGCGGATCACGAGTTGCCCGCGACGCGGGCTGGGTCCCCTTTGAACGCCAGATCGGCCAAACCGGCCGGACCGTTGCCCCCAACCTTATCCTAACTGCTGGCATCTCCGGGGCGACCCAGTTTGCCAACGGGATGAAAGACTCGAAAGCCATAATCGTCATTAACAAGGATCGAAACGCCCCCATTTTCAAAATCGCCGACG
>JAMDCE010000024.1 GCA_023489135.1 Chloroflexota bacterium | reverse complement strand
CTGCGATTCCTTTTCCAATGCCACGGCTGGCCCCCGTGATTAGGGCTACTTTTCCTTCCAGTTTCATTTCTGTACCCTTTCCTCCAATTCGTCATCTTGAGCCAAGTAAGAGCTCTTCCGGTTTCCTCCTGAAAGGGATGAGAGGGCCTTTGCTGTCCGGTCCCTGTTAGTTCTGCCCTGGTAACAGAGACCTCAGGAAATCAGCGCGACTTTACCTTGCCTCTTCACAGTGTCGCCTTACCCTCATACGGGCTGCATTCAACACCTGCCGTGCCCGACCTTGCTGACCGAACTCTTCAACTGCAGCTAGACGAAATCGCTGCTGGGTTGTCGTTCCTGCGCCCAGGCTCCAGAATCAGCTCGAGGCCGCCGCCCGGCTGGTCTGCATGAGTGGCCGGCCAGCGGGGACGCCACCGGGACTCTTGCGCCAGTTGTAGGCCGCCTGTGGAATCTTGGCCCCGTACCTAGTCAGAGACTCCTGGAACTCCGCCTCTGTCCAAACCTGTTCGGCGCGGGTCTTGCACTCAGGGTACTTGCCCCACTTACGTCCGGCGTCAACCATAGCCTGGACGTTTTCGCGAGGAGCCATTGAAGGGATCACGCAGCCCGGCATTATCACCGCAGCGGTATGGGGAGTAGTATGATCGATAAACTCCTTGACCATCGTCTCAATCTCGGCCGGCGTCCGATAGGCGCAGGCCTGGCACGTTGGCGCATTCATCGCGCAGGTCTTTCCGCGGGCGACCCTCGCGACCCACTCCGTCCACTTCGCCCAGGACCAGCCTAGCTGCTGCATCACCTCGTCGTACTGCAGCGCCTGGAAGGGGTAGGTTGTTGCAAGGTCGACAGCGTAAGGAAGGTTGTTGCCGCAGAGGTGGAAGAAGCAGTACTTGAATATGCTGGCCGCCTTGTCGAAGACGAGCCGATCGTAAACGCCAAATTCTTCCAACTGGCGTGGACCGAACGTCCTACCGCCAGCAAACATGCACCACACTTCGACCTCTTCCGCTAGCGGCCTGCAGGCGTCAAGGGCATCTAGGCGCTCCTGGGTCACGAGGCCCATCAAGTAATGAAGTTTCTCCTTCGGTTCGGTGACAGTCCAGCGGATGAAGTTCTGAACACCACCGAGAAAGTCGAGAACGTTCGTCGTCGTGGTTACGCCGCCACAGACCCCTATCTTTCCGCCCATCTTGCGCTGAAACTCCAGCAATTGCTGGAAGTGCGGACCCCAGTGGGTGTCGGCCCGGCCGGCACCATACTTGGCCCAAGGTTTGCTCTCAAATATCTTGATGCAGTCGTCGAGATCTGGAGCAACTTCCTTGAAGACAATGTTTGACTTGCCATCCCTCAAATCAAAAGCGGTTGCCCTCTGACCCGGGTCGAGAAATCGCTCCAGAAAGTGTGAAGCGTCTGTGTAGGGCCATATGAGATCCGTCCGTAGGTCAGCCCAGGTCTGCAGAACAGCGTTGGTCGCCTTCTCGTGGTCAGACCAGACTTCGAGAAAGTCGTACCCGCCGTGAATGATTTGGTAGAAGTCCAGCTCCGGGGCGATAGGAACCAGGTCGGGTTCCTCCAGGTTGAAGGCCTTCTCCAGGCGCTCGGAATGCGTCATCGTCCCGATGTTGGGCGTATCAATCAACTTTTCGACCCATCGGTCCACAAGGTCGCTCATGGTGGTACCTCCGTTTGCTTTCTCTGCTAATTCGGATCCGCTAAGCCGTGCTGGGCGCTAACCAGGGCGCTTTACCGTTGAGCGGACGCCATGACCGGCCCCACGACGGAATCTTGGCGCCATATTTAGCCAGAGAGACCTGGAATTCCTCTTCCGTCCAGATCTGCTCGGTACGAGTCTTGCATTCCGGATACTTGCCCCATTCTCTGGCCGCGTCCACCATCGCTCGAACGTTTTCAGCTGGGGTCATGGCCGTTATCTCGCAGCCGGGCATTACGACGGCTGTGGTGTGAGGGGTGGTGTGGTCAATGAACTCCTTTACCATTGCCTTGACGTACTCGGGACTCCTATAGGCGGCCGCCTGGCAGGTTGGGGAATTCATTGCGCAGACCTTGCCGTGCGCGACCCTGGCCACCCATTCCGTCCACTTCGCCCACGTCCAGTCCAATTGCTGGGGCGGTTCGTCATACTGGAAGGCGACATAGGGATAAGTTGTTGCCAAATCCATAGCGTAGGGTAGATTGTTGCCACAAATGTGCAGCATAACGTATTTGAATATGCTTGCTGCTTTGTTGGCGACTAGGCGGTCGTAGACGCCAAACTCATCCCACTGTTTTGGCCCAAAGGTGCGGCCGCCAGCATAGATGACAAAGATCGGGCGTTCCGGCGCCATGGCGCGAAGACTATCCAGCACCTCGAGTTGCCGCTCTGTCACCAAGCCCATCAGATAGTGCATCTTCTCCTTGGGCTCGGTGACCGTCCACCGAATGAAGTTCTGCACGCCAGCGACGATGTCGAGCACACAAGTGGGCGCTGGAATGCCGCCCGCGACAATGATCCGGCCGCCCATTTTCCGCTGAAATTCCAACAGTTGCTGCTCGTGAGGAATGCCGTGAGTTTCCAGCCTCCCTGTGCCGTACTTCCGCCACGGCTTCTCTTCGAAAATCCTTATGCAGTCGTCGATGTTCGGGGCAATCTCCTTGAAGACCACGTAGGATTTACCATCTCGCAGATCGTAGAGTCCATCTCGTTTCGACGGCTCAACGTAGAGGTCGAGGTTGTACTCTGGGCCGTAGTAGGGCCAAATCAGATCGGTGCGCAGTTCGCTCCAGGTCTTTATCACCCCATCGGTGGCCTTCTCGTAATCGTCCCAGATCTCAAAGAAGTTGTATCCCGCGTGAACGACCTGATATTGGTCGAGCTGTGGAGCAACCGGAACCAGGTCCGGATCTTCCAGGTTGAACGCCTTTTCCACCCGTTCGGCGTGGGTCATCTCACCGATATTCGGCACGTCGATCAGCTTCTCGACCCATTTGTCGACGACGTCACTCATCGCCAGGCCCCCCTTAGGTCCGTTTGCCATTGCGAATGGCTTCTTTGGCCCAACTGACCGCTTCCCATGCATCGCGGAAGGCTCCGTCGGCACCCATTTCCCGGGCAATCTCTGCGTCCGCCGCCGGTCCCCCGCAGAGAATAAGCACTTGGTCGCGGATGCCAGCCTTTTTGACTTCCTCTATCACTTCTCTAGCGTGCAGGAAGGTCTCGCTCATGTAGGTTCCTAGGCCAAGGATCTGAGCCCCATACTCCTTCACCGCTTCGACGTACTTTTCAGCCGGAACATTAATCCCCAGGTCAATGACGTTAAAATCCTCCCCCTGAAATACAGGGATGACCACGTCCTTGCCCACGCTGTGAACATCGCCATAGATCGTGCCAAAAACGGCCGTGGCAATGTAGTTTCTTGTCTCTTGCACGCTAATGTGAGGCTTCAGAACCTCGAGCCCGGCGTAGTAAGCGTCTACGGCGGCCATAACCTCTGGCATAAAGATCTCCATCTGATTCCAAAGCTCGCCAACACGCTTCATCCCCAAAGAAAGGCCTTTGGAGATAGCCTCGAAGGCCGGCACCCCTGCCTCCAGGGCTTCGTTGGCCGTTGTTCTGGCCGCGTCGGCTTTCATCTCAACCACGGAGTCGGCCAGTTTGCTCAGCAATTCGTCACGTGACATCGCCAATACCTCCTAAACTATGTGCAGCAAGTGCTGGCCGAGGCAAACGCCCTGGCCGCCACTGGTAAGCCCCAACCAATCAAACGATCCCACTCTTCCGGCCTGCTGCTGCCATGTTTTGTAACGCGCCGATTTCTTGTTTCTCGGTAGGTTACCTATCTTCAAGCATAGCTAAAGACCGGGAATTTGCTCGGCCACTACTTCCTTTCTTGGTTTTTGCCTTGTACGAGCGATGTAGAATAGGTAGCTAATGATCAGCATGAAAGAGAACAAGGTGATTACCGATCCCCAGGCATAGAGCTTTGGCGTAATCCGAAGCGACAATGCCTGCAACGTTATCAAAGGCATGGTCTGTTCAACTCCGGTCAGGAACATGCTGCGCGCCAACTCGTCGAAGGAAAGTGTAAACGAGAACAGGGCTGCGCTCATGATCCCCGGCAACATCAGCGGCAAAGTAACCGTCCGGAAGGTGACCCATTCGTTGGCCCCCAAGACCCGAGCGGCTTCCTCAACCGTCGCGTCGAACCGGTTGAACATGATTAGCATAATCAAGAAAGCGAACGGGAGCGTCCACAGAATGTGCACCGAGAGGGTGGTGCCCCACCAAGATCTCGTGATGCCCAGGTACCGGTAAAACAGCGCCAGGCCCAGTCCCACGCTCACGCCTGGGGTGATGATTCCCAGCAGGAAAAGGTAGAAGGCGAGCCCCGACCCCTTGAAAGGCTTCCTGAAACCCTGCGCGGCCATGGTACCCAGCACCACCGTAATCGTGAGGGTCAATATCGCCAAAGCCAGAGATCGTATGAGGGGCACGGTGAAACCGATGTTCAGCGTTCCCTCCTCAGCGTACTTTATCCGCTCAGGGGTCAGGTCGAAGAGCCGCTGGTAGAAATACAGGCTTAAGCCCTTCAAAGGGAAAGTTGACCCGCCCATTGGGTCCTGAAAGGACAGGGTGAACATCGATAAAAAGGGAAGGTACATCATCCCGATGAACACGCCCGTGAAGATGCCCATCACCCATTTGACTACTCTACTCATACTGCACCCCCCGAAGAACTCCCTAGGTTATTACAGGCCGCCAGCTAGAGCTGGGCTCGAATGTTCACGAAGCGAGTCAGGACAAGCACGAAGGCCAAGGTTGTCACGACCAGCACCGCTGAAGTAACCGAGGCCTGCGGAAACTGCAACAAAGAGGCCTGGGCGACGAGATTGTTGCCGAGGAGTGGGTTCTGCGTGCCCCCGATTACCCTCGGCGTGGCGAATTCGCCCATAACCAGCACGGACACGAAGATCGATCCGGTCATCATTCCCGGGAACGACAGCGGCAGGATCACGTGGATGAAAGCGCGCCAAGAATTGGCGCCAAGGTCGGCGGCCGCGTCAAGAAGCTCCTGGCTGACCTGCGATATGGAGAAGTAGATGGGCCCGACGGTGAAGAGAGCGTAAGTCAACACCATGACGTAAACCTGAGCGCCCTCGGTGTACATAAACAGCTGAGACGGCGTCTTTAGAATCCCTAGCGCCATGAGAGCGCTATTTAGAAGTCCGGTTTCCCCGAGTACCGGAAGCCAGGCGATCATCCGAACCGTGTAACTTGTCCAGAAGGGAATGATCGCCAGGAGCAGGATGGCGATTTGAATTCGCGGATCCTTGACCATTCGAGCCGTGAAGTAGGCAATGGGATAGCTGACCAGCCAGCAGATGACCAGAACGATCACGGTCTCCCTAACGGTGAAGACCAGGCTCTGCCAATTGGTGATCTGGGTGACGAACTGTCGCCAATTCTCGAGGTTCCAAAGTGGTTGCATGGTCATCGTGGTTGCGTCGTTCTTCATAAGACTGAAGACGAACATCCCAACGACAGAAATCACCATGAATAGGCCCATGTAAAGCACGGGCGGCGCCAGCAGGAGGAACTGGCCCAGACCGGGCCGCCGGCGAATTGCATCCAGAAACCTACCGCTAAGCCCTTCTTGCGGCCCTCTTTGGGCCAAATGACTCCCCTGTATCGCTTCTTTCATACCGACCTCCAATAACCGGGCCGTCTGCTCCCCATGTCTGAACCGGGGCGGCTTCGGGCCGGAGTCGCCCCGGTGCTCACGAGGAAAACCGGACGACTCCGACCCATAGGACTACGCGGCTAGGAACTGCAGCCACTTGCTGAGCTGATACTCCATATTAGGCGGGTACCCAACCCAGGCGTTGATCATTGGGAGACGATGCTCCATTGAACCGACGTCGCGACCTTCGCCCTTGTACCAGAAAGCGTAGTCTTCGGGCTTCATGTACTGCTGGGCGGTGCCGTTGGTGTCGTAGAGGCCCATCGGCGCGATCCGAGCCATTTGCCAGCCGCTCAGGCACCAATTGATGTAGGCGAACGCGGCCTCAGGGACCTTGCACTCTTTCGAGACGACCAGAGAGTGCATCCAGCCGCGCGCGCCCTCGGTGGGGTTGACGAAGGTGCAAGGCACCACCGCGTTGACGGCCGAAGCGATCGGGTTCCAGGCGTCGGCCTGCCAAACCTCGCCGCTGGACATGAGGTTGACGATCTCGCCGTAGTCGCTCCAGTAGGTCCGGTACTGACCGGCCTTCCGGAGTTCGGTCTGCCAAGCCATAACCGTGTCGATCTCTTCCGTTGTCAGCTCCGACGGGCTTCCCGACAGCTTCATCTTGCCCAGCTTCTCCAAGGCCATGGCCGTCCAGCCCGGTGCCCAAGCGGGGTCGTTCCAGATGCCCACGTGCCCCTTGTACTTGGGGTCCCACATGGTGCTGTACGGAAGGTCAGAGCTCTTATTGAGCTCAGGGCACTTGTCCGACAGGTAGGCCCAACCTTCCATATTCCAGAGGGCCGGCACCATCTTGAACGTGGTCTGCTTATCGGGGTCGAGCCAGTTGACGTTGATCGGGTACTTGTTGGAGCCGGTGCCCGGGGCGTTGGGATCGGTGAACTGCGGGCGAAGAGTCTTGGTCATGGGAATCTTCTCCCGGGGAATCGGCATCAGAAGGCCGGCCTTCCAGAGCGGCTCCATGTAGATGGTGACCGACTGAAGAACGTCGTACTGACTCGCCCCACCGGTGAGCATTCTGGTCATCATGTCCGGCTCAGTGGTGGCCGTGGCGTTCAGGATCAGTCCGGTGTCTTCCTGGCACTTCTTGATCATGTCGTCTGAGATTATCACCGCTTGCGCCATTATGTTGAGGGTGACACCCCTGACGTCGGCCGAAGTCGATATCGGGGTGGCCGCTGGTGCCGTTGCTGCCGCCGCTGGTGCCGTTGCCGCCGCCGGTGCCGTTGCTGCCGCCGCCGGTGCTGTCGGAGCTGCGGCCGGCGGGGCGGTTGGGGACTCTGCACCGCAGGCGGCCAGGGCCGCTCCGATGGTGGTCATGCCGAAGCCCAGCGCTGCTGCCCGCACCGCGAACTGGCGCCGGGTCATTTGGCTGTCCTTCATTCGTTTCATTAGCTCAAAAAACTCATGGTTCTTCTTTTCCTGAATTTCGTCGCTCATGGTCTCTTCCCTCCTTAGGCCGGATCTACGAACGATCGGTCTTCACTCCTGGCAAGGCCCGGAGCCTTCCGTGCTTCACAGCAGAAGATGGGCATCCTCGGCCCGCCAGGCGATAGACAGCCTCTCGCCGAGATTCGGTTTGAATACCCTCATCGACATCTTGTGCTGTTCCAGCTTGAACTGCTGGCCGTTCTCCAGGCTTACAAAGTAGGTCACGATGTTCCCGACGTGCTCCTCTCCTTGCAGAACTCCAGACAGCCTATTCTCGCTCGGCTCACCCCCTTCCCCTATCTTTGTGCAGTCGGCGCGAACCACATAGACGGCTTCTTTGCCAACTTCGGGGCATCGATCGCTTTCGCAAATCACCTGGAATTTCCCAAGCGGGCTCGCCACCGTTGTCAACTCACCCTCAACCTTCTCGATGACCCCATCAAAGAGGTTGTTCTTCCCCACAAACTGAGCCACGAACCGCGTTTTCGGCTCATCGAAGATCTCCTCGGGCGTGCCAATCTGCTCGATCATCCCCTCGTTCATCACCACGATCCGATCGGCCATGGCCAGAGCCTCGCTTTGATTGTGAGTTACGTGGATGAAAGTGATGCCGAGTTTCTTCTGCAAAGCCTTCAACTCACCCTGCATCACGATGCGAAGGCTGGCGTCGAGAGAGCCGAGGGGCTCATCCAGCAGCAGCACGTGAGGCTCGGTCACCAGGGCCCTGGCCAGCGCCACTCGCTGCTTTTGTCCACCGCTCAGTTGGCTGATGCTTCGGGACCCCAGAACATCAAGGCCTACGGTAGCAAGACCCCTCCTTATCTTTTCTTCTCTGGTCGCCTTGTCATCACCGCGCATTCTAAGGCCGAACTCGACGTTCTTCTGTACATTCATATGAGGGAAAAGGGCAAAGCTCTGGAACACCATTCCGGTGTTGCGTTTGTGAGCCGGAACCTGGTCCATACGGTCGCCTTTGATGTAGACGGCCCCGCTGGTTGGCTTTTCCAGGCCGGCAATCATCCGCAAGGTCGTGGTCTTTCCACAACCGCTGGGCCCGATCATCGAAAGAAATTCCCCTTCTTCCACGGCAATGGAAACGCCGCTGACGGCCACCGTGTCTCCAAACACCTTGGTAATGTTCTCCAAAACCACGTCTGCGCTACTCATCAGTCCAACTCCTTACAAGGTAGAGGAATTTTCAGGGCCTGCTTCGAGCGACCGGGTGGTGCCGAACCTCGTCTGGCTCTTGAGGCGCAGCTCAGCCGCTGATGAATCACCGGTTTCCCCGTCTCTCCCCGGAGAGGTGTCGTGCTGACTTCACTGAACTGTGAAGTAAGGCCCGAAATGCGGGGTACTTCTGAATCAGGCCGACCCTGCGAGGGATGTCAGTCAAATGGCTGCACAATAAGGCATCGTCGCGGAAATGCGATTGGACGCGATAATAATACCGTTTCCGCAAAGGCTCACGGAATATCCAGAGGTATCTTCTTTCTTGGTCCAAATAGAATCAACTTGGCTGATCCAAACAGGATCAAGTGTTAAGTGGTGCATTTGCGGGGCGCAACGCAGTATCTAATTGGCCTCTTCCGAATATCCGCTGGGGCTTTCGCTGCATGGAGCTATCCACGCCGGGCCAGATGAGAGCCGGAATTCCGGCCTCTCAGCGCCCTTTGCCAGAGAGGTTACCCAGTTTGTCCAACTGGACACAGCTTCCTTGGCGAGGCAGGAACGGAGAGGAAAGAAAAGAGGTCTTGGAGATCTGGTGGTTCGTTCAGCGACCGTGACGGCGCCGCGCGCCGGAAGGAGATTATCGCGTGTGGCGGTAGAATGAGAATATCTGTCGAGACTTCTAGTGCCCCGAAGTAGGCTCCGGTATTGTAGACCACTTTAGATCAAATGAGGTTCCGTCGGATCGCTTCTGAAGCTGCCTGGGTTCGATCCGACACCCCGAGTTTGTGAAAAATATCTTGAATCCTTCGCTTGACCGTTATCTCACTCCAGTAATTCTTCTCTGCAATTTCTCGATTGGTGCGGCCCTCCGCAACCGCTCTAAGCACTTGGATTTCCTGCTGTGAAAGTTCGGGCGCTTGCCGAGCCTCCTTCTTAGCGAGCATCTCGAAATGTTGCAGGACTTTTGTCATCAGAGGTTCTGCTACCAAGCGTTCACCCCGGTAAACCCTATGGATTGCTTTTGATAATTCCGTGCGGGAAATGCTTTTCAACAGATAACCGTTAGCGCCTTCTCGCAGGGCACCGAATACATATTCGTCATCATCATAGGTGGTGAGCATAATGATCTTGGCGTCACGACGGGACTGCCTAATGTGGTGGACAACGCGTATGCCGTCCCACTCCGGCATCCTTACGTCCAATAACACAACGTCAGGCACTAATCGTTCAAATTCCTCGACGGCTGATACGCCGTCCGACGCCTCTCCAACCACTTCTATTTCTTCACAAGTGGCCAGCATGCTGATCAAGCCTTGCCGCACCAACGAGTGATCGTCCGCGATCAACACCCGTATGGCCCTCATTCGCTTTTCTCCTCTAGCGCTGCTTCCTCGACGGCGGCCTGAGGCTCGCCCGCAGGGACCTCGACGACGACTTTGGTTCCTCGATGAGGAGCCGATTCAACGCCCAGTCTTGCTCCAATGCTCTCGGCCCGCTCCCGCATTGAAATCAGCCCCAGGTGGCCCGCCTGGTCGGCAGAAACCGCTTTTTGATCAAAGCCCGTTCCATCGTCAGCCACAACAACCCGGAGCGCTTCAGACGAGAAGTCAACGCTAATCCTGATGTGACTGGCTTCCGCGTGCTTCTTGACGTTATGGAGGGCTTCCTGGACGATCCTGAAGATCGCCAGCTCTCTCTCAGACGAGAGTCGAAAGGAGTTGCCATTACTTTCAAGAGAACAAGGAAGGCCCGATATCTCTTGGTAGCTAGTGACGTAGGAGCGTAGGACTTGCTCCAACCCGGCCTGTTCAAGCACCGGTGGGCGAAGATTCCTAATCACCCGTCGCATCTCGGTGATGGCGTCAGTGAGAAGCGTTTGGACGAAGCGTAGCTTCTCACCCAAAGGGCCCGCTTCGGGCACTATCGCTTCGAGGGCTTGCACCTCATACAAGGAGCTTATCACCAGTTGCAGCACGCCGTCATGAGTGTCGACGGCAATCCTTCTTCGCTCCTCTTCTGCCGTCCGAAAGCTTCGGGCAAGAACCTGACGAAGTTGATGAGCTTGCTTGCGCATCTCCTCTTTGGTGGCCGCCAATTCGCGGGTGCGTTCCCGGATTTGCTGTTCAACAGATAGTTTGCGATCACCGATGGCTTCCTTCGCCCATTTCACCGCACGGAATTATCAAAAGCAAT
>JAMDCE010000208.1 GCA_023489135.1 Chloroflexota bacterium | reverse complement strand
CAGACTGTCTCGCGTCTCTTGCAAGCTTCGTAACAGTGCTCGCCGACGACATCACCGTAGAGCTGAAAAAAGGCGGAGTTGCCCCATATGGTTCTGAAATTCCGGCCAATAACGCTCACGGCGTCTCCCATCGCTTCCAGGAGGAACTCAAAGTCGAGGTTGATGGCTGGAGGGCTTGATTGATCGCCGGGGTGGTGAGCGTCAATCCTGGTGGTTGGAGGAATACTCTCCCCACATTGTGTTGGAGAGTCCTCGGTGAAACCGAGGGACGCATTCTTGTTTGCCAAGGGCGATCACCTTTCCCTGAAGGTGCGGCGGATCTTCTGGGAAGATATGGCCACCAAGGTTTCTATACGCGGAGTCAGGCAAGGGCGCCTACATCACCAACACGCTAGTGAGGAGATCAGCTAGGCGCACAGCCGCTCTACGGCTCCAACAATTCTCTCAGGACCGGGCACAGTATGATTCTGCAACTCCGGCGCAAAAGCAAGAGGGGTGAACAAGCTAGTGACTCGCTCAATAGGAGCATCCAGATAGTCAAAGGCCTCATTCACGACCACCGCCGAAATCTCGGCGCTGACGCTGCAGGGCCCCACTGCTTCGTGAGTGATCACCAACCGGCCTGTCTTCTTCACCGATTCAAGAATCGTGTCCTTGTCGAATGGTGAAAGAGTGCGGAGGTCAATAACCTCGGCCTCGATCCCTTTCCCGGCCAGCACTTCAGCCGCCTTAAGAGACTTCGGCACTGTCATACCCATCGCGACGATGGTTACATCTGTCCCTTGGCGCTTCACCTCAGCCTGGCCCAACGGGATCAGATACTCTTCTTCCGGCACGGCACAGGAAGTGTTATAGAGAAGCTTGTGCTCCAGGAAGATGACGGGATTGTCGTCTCTGATGGCGGATTTGAGCAGGCCCTTGCCATCATAACCGTTGGAAGGCATCACCACCTTCAATCCCGGCACGTGGACAAACCAGGCCTCCAAGCATTGGGAGTGCTGGGCCGCGGCAGACCGCCCCGGACCAGATTGGGTCCTGATGACCATCGGGACTTTCACTTGGCCGCCGGACATGTACCTGAGCTTGGCCGCCTGATTAACCACCTGGTCCATCGCCTGAGCAATGAAGTCGAAGTACATTATCTCCACTACTGGACGCATTCCCGCCAGGGCTGCGCCCAGAGCTGATCCCACGATGGCATTCTCCGAAATCGGGGTATTGCGCACCCGCTCGTCGCCAAACCTGTCCCAAAGACCGAGCGTGATCTTATCAACCCCGCCAAAAGGGCGGCCGATGTCTTCTCCCATCACGAAGACCGAATCATCTCGGGCCATTTCCTCCGCCAGGGCCTCCCTCAAAGCCTCTCTCATAAGTATCTGTCTCATCCGGCTACGCTCCCCAAAATTGTCTCTAATCCCCTCTAAAGTGCCAAAGGGCCTCCTATCGAGCCCCATCCACCTGACTCGAAGAGGCCGCTCTCGGTCCGAGACGCCCAACACAAGGCCGCGATCAAAGAAAAGGCAACGAGCCCGTTGGTGCCAGCCTGGCTGGCGAGAACAGTCTAAATCAAGTTCCCGATAGTGTCAACTTTAGTGGTCAGGAGCGGTTCCACCAACAATCGAGCGTCGTTTAGGCTTTCTCTCGACGGCTGTTCACTAGTCGCTGGGTATATTAAGTTAGGAATAGCACACCTATTCAAGCCCATTCAGGTTGAGGAGATTGAAGAAACGTTCCTCTTCTCTGTAGGGGCCGACAACGGCCAGGCTCAATTTGTCTTCGACGAAGATGCGTTGAGCTACTCTCAGAATATCATCGGCGGTGACGGAATCGATGATCTCCGTCACCTCCTCCGGAGTCAAAATGCGTCCCAAAAGCAGTTCTTGCCCGCCGCCCCAGGTGGCGACTCCCCTGGTGTCCTCCAGGCTTAGAAGCATTCTTCCTTTGCTGTACTCCTTCGCCTTGGTTAGCTCCTGAGGGGGCACGGGATCCTCTCTCATCTTCCTCAGTTCGTTCAAGATTGCCTTAATGCTCTTGT
Source organism: Chloroflexota bacterium (assembly GCA_023489135.1). Next base: position 8,515 of record JAMDCE010000208.1, on the reverse strand, counting down.
CAATGCGCGCTGGATCCACTCCGGCGTAGACAATGGTAGAGCCAACATCGTGGTATTGGCTGGTGTAGGAATGGACGCTGTAGGCCAGCCCCTGGCGCTCTCGCACCTGCAAGAACAGCCGAGAGCTCATTCCTTCCCCGAGAATGGTGTCGAGCAGATTCAGGGTAAACCGGTCCGGATCAGTGTAGGGCAGCGCAGGAACGCCGAGGCAAAGATTGGCCTGCTCCGTCTCTCGAAAATGAACCCGGGCCCGCGGTTTGCGCTGCCTGCTGGCCGCTTTTGGCGCCACTGGCGAAGCGGCCGCGGGGATGGCCCCAAACATTGAGTAAATTTGGGCAAGTATCTCGTCGCGGTCAATGTTCCCCGCCACGCTGATGACGGCATCCTTTGACGTATAGTAGCGGTTCATATAGGAGAGAAGATCCTCGCGCGTGATCTGGCTCACACTCTCCCTGGTGCCGGCCACGTTGCGGCCTATGGCCTGCCTGCCCCAGATGACCTCGTCGATTAGATCGTTGACCAGGTCGCTGGGGGAGTCCAAGTTCATATTGATCTCTTCGATTATGACCCGGCGTTCGCGCTCAACCTCCTCCGGTTCGAGAGTGGAGTTGAGGACCATATCCGAAAGCACGTCCATGGCCAATGGCAGGTGCCGGCTGGCCACTTTGATCCAGTAAAGAGTATACTCTTTCCCAGTGCCTGCGTTTATGATCCCTCCAACGCCTTCGATGGCTTCTGAGATATCTCTGGCCGTGGGACGCTTCCTCGTACCCTTGAAAAGCATGTGTTCAATGAAATGGGACATCCCGCCGATTTCATCGGTCTCGTAGCGCGATCCGACAGCAAAGTAGATGACCACCGAAGCCGAATGAGTGTGCGGCATCGGGCTCGTCACAACACGTGTGCCGTTGTCCAGCACCGTCCTATCGTACAATCCGTTTTCCTCCTATGAGAATCTACCCTGTGCGCCCTAGCCGCATCAGGTACTCCTTCAGAATCTGTAAGGTCGCTTGAGCTGTTGCCTCAATGTTCTGGAGCCGGTCGCCAGAGAACACATAGCGCTCGCAACGCTGGTAATCCGAGGCAGCCAGGGCTACGTGGGTCAGTCCTACCGGTTTCGTCTCTGTTGAACCCGTCGGCCCGGCGATTCCCGTGGTAGATACGCCTACCTGCGCTCCCACAGCTTCGAGGACGCCGCGAGCCATGGCCAGGGCGCAAGCTTCGCTTACCGCCCCCTCCGTCACCAATATCTCGTGAGGCACCTTGAGAAGTCGCTCTTTCACCTCGTTGGAGTAAGCAACTACTCCTCCCAGAAAGTAGCCGGAGCTCCCAGACACCGTCGTCAGCAGATGCGCTACCAGTCCGCCGGTGCAAGACCGGCCGTACCGACAGTAATTCTGTGCCTGGTAGCCAGGCTGAGGATTATTTCTTCCGGCCGTTGATTCTCCGCCACTTTACAGGAGAGCCCCTCTCTTTGATTCCATAGGGCACCTCTTCCCCCCCCAGACATTTACCTGCAAATGATATCTGTCATTATACCATTGGCCGACAACTTGAGGTGCCTTGAGTTAGGACCCATTTTGTTGTATCATTTAGGGGTAATGCTCACAAGGCATTATTTGCGCGTGCATATCCCTGAGCCCAGCGTAAAGGGGAATAGGCCGAAATGTTGGAAATGTTCTTCGCTCCGAAGTCAGTGGCCGTCATAGGGGCTTCGCACGACAAAACGAAGCTGGGATACGTCGTGCTAAATAACATCCTCCAGTACGGCTATAAGGGAAAGGTCTACGCGGTCAATCCCAAAGTCGGAGAAATATTGGGCCTCAAAGTCTATCCAACCATCGCCGCCATTCCAGAGCCGGTTGACCTGGCCGTCGTGGTAATACCGGCGCAATTCGTCGTCGGAGTCATCGAAGAGGCCGGACAGAAAGGGGTCAAGGGAGCTGTCATAATTTCGGCGGGCTTCCGGGAGACGGGATCAGAAGGCCTGCGACGAGAAAGGGAGGTCATCAAGGCGGCCAAGAAGCACAATGTGCGCCTCCTCGGTCCGAACGTACTTGGCATCATCGACACCATTTCCTGCCTGAACGCCTCGTTTGCGGCTGGAATGCCGGAGCGGGGCGAGATTGCTTTTATGTCCCAATCCGGAGCGCTCTGCACCGCTGTCCTGGACATTGCCCTGGCCGAGCGGGTGGGCTTCTCGCGGTTCGTCAGCCTCGGAAACAAAGCCGACGTCAACGAAATCAGCCTCTTAGAGACCTGGGACGAGGACCCCTATTCCAAAGTCATAATGGCCTATCTGGAAGGGATCACCGATGGCCAGGCGTTCATCGAAGTGGCCCGCAGAGTCACCAAATCCACGCCCGTTATCGCCATCAAGTCGGGTACGACCGAGGGAGGTACACGCGCTGTCTCGTCTCATACGGGCACTTTAGCTGGATCAGAGCGGGCCTATGAAGCGGCCTTCAACCAATCTGGTGTCATTCGGGCCACGTCCATCGAGGATCTCTTTGATTTCTCCACAGCCTTCGCCTACCAGCCTGTGGTCAAGGGCGATCATGTAGCCATCGTCACCAATGCCGGTGGCCCCGGGATCATGGCGACCGATGCCCTTGAGTACGCCGGGTTGAGTCTGGCCTCGTTCAACAAAGAGACCATCGAGCACTTACACACCCATTTACCTCCGACAGCTAACATCTACAACCCGGTGGACGTTATTGGGGACGCCGGGGCCGATCGGTACGCTCATGCCATGCGCGCGGTACTGGCCGATGAGAACGTCGCCGGGTTGCTCGTACTGGTAGCGCCGCAGGCTATGACCCCGATCGTGGAAGTAGCGCGGACCGTGGTGGATATTGCTGGCGAGTTCGATAAGCCAGTTTTCGGCTGCTTCATGGGAGAGCAAGTTGTGCAGCCCGGCATAAAGATCCTGCGTGAGAATCGCATTCCCAACTATCGCTTTCCGGAACGCGCTGTTGCGGCGATGAAAGCGATGGCCAAGTATCGTCGCTGGCTGGAGCGCCCGGCTCTTGAAATTCCCAGGTTCGACCTGGATCGAGACCGAATCACCGCGGTCTTCGCCAAGGCGCGAGCCGAAAACAGGCTGGGACTTGGCGACATCGAAGCCCGGGAAGTCGCCGAGGCTATCGGATTGCGGGTGCCCAGAACCGCGGTCGCCAAGACTCCTGAAGACGCCGTTGCACTTGCTGGTGAAATCGGCTATCCTGTCGCCATGAAGGTCGTCTCGCCCGATATCCTTCACAAGTCGGATATCGGGGCGGTGCGAGTCGGCGTAGCTGCCCCGGAAGATGTCCGAGATACCTTTGATTTGATAGAATACCGGTCCCGCAAGTATGTGCCCGATGCGGATATCTGGGGTGTGGCGGTACAGGAGATGGTTCGCAAGGGCAAGGAGACAATCATCGGTGTGAACCGCGATCCTCAATTCGGCCCTCTGTTGTTGTTTGGTCTGGGCGGCATCTATGTAGAAGTCCTCAAGGACGTTACTTTCCGCATTGCCCCAATCTCGGCCCTTGATGCGAGGGAGATGGTGGCAGAAATCCGATCTTACCCCCTCTTGCGTGGTGTGCGCGGGGAACCACCCAGCGATCTGGACTCCGCCGTAGACGCAATCCTGCGTATCTCGCAATTGGTGACAGAATTTCCGGAGATCGTGGAGATGGATGTCAATCCCCTGGTGGTCGCGGAAGCGGGGCAAGGATCGGTGGCTTTGGACGTTAGAATGGTGCTCAGGAGTTGACTAATCGGGCAGGCAACCACGCACCGTATGTTGGTTCGGCTAGACGGTGAGGAGAGGGGAAATGGCGACCAGTTTGTACGTAGTTTCGACGGAGACGTTTTCGGGAAAAAGCGCCCTCTGCGTGGGTCTCGGCCGGAAACTCATAACTGACGGCTTCAAAGTGGCCTACATGAAACCCGTCAGTGTGGCGCGAATGAAGTTGGAACGGGAGATCGTCGACGAGGATTCGGCCCTCATTGGTGAGATCCTCGGCCTGCATGAGTCAGCGGACCAGGTCTGCCCGATCCTCTTGACCTCCAGACTCGTGAAGACTTCCCTAGGTGGAGAGAAACCAGATTACCCGGCCAAGCTAACAAAGGTCTTCGAGCAGGTCTCGAATAACAAGGACGTAGTTATCCTGGAAGGAGCCAATAATTGGACCGAGGGCGCGATCGTCGACCTCCGGGCAAAGGAGATCGCCGACCTGCTGAAGTCCAAAGTCGTGGTGGTGGCCCATTATCATTCTCCTCTCGTGGTTGACCGGGTTATGGCCTGCCACAAAGACATCGATGCCAGAGTGGTCGGCGTGGTCATCAACGAGGTGCCTTTCGGGGAAATGGAGACTGCGACCAACGTGGTGAAGCCGTATCTGGAGAACGTAGGTATTAAGGTCCTTGGAATCCTGCCCCAGGACTCAGTGCTGGGGGCCATCACCGTGGGGGAGTTGGCCTTTCACCTCAGCGGTCGCCTCCTCTGCTGCGAGGAAAAGACTGAAGACCTGGTGGAGAACCTGACCATTGGGGCGATGACTCTGGAGAGCGCCCTGAGGGAGTTCCGCCGTGTTCCCAGCAAAGCGGTCATCACAGGGGGCGACAGAACCGACATCATCTTCGCCGCCCTCGAGACTTCGACCAAGGTTCTGGTCCTAACAGGGAATCTCTATCCCAACCCGGTGGTCATTAGCCGGGCTGAGGAACATTGCGTGCCGATCATTCTCGTCCCTCACAGCACTTTTGAGGCCGTCGAGATCATCGAGCAGTTCTTTGGAAGATCTCGCTTCCACCATAAACCCAAAGTGGACAGGTTCCAGACCATGCTGGATAGCGCCTTCGACTTCGAGACGCTGTACCAGGCCTTAGGGTTGAAGGGTAAATAGGGGATAGGGGTTAAGGGTTAGGCGGCGATTCACTGACAACAAACTCTTTGGAGGTTACCATGACCGTCATCGAGGACGTACTGGCGCGAGAGATTCTGGATTCACGCGGGAATCCCACTGTGGAGGTGGATATCTACCTTACGGATGGGACCTTGGGCCGCGCCTCCGTTCCTTCTGGCGCATCGACTGGAGCCCATGAGGCCGTGGAACTGCGCGACGAAGATCCGAATCGTTACGGCGGCAAGGGAGTTACCAGGGCCGTTAGCAACGTCAACGATACCATTTCCGACAAAATCGTCGGCCTGGATGCCCTGGATCAGACTGGAATCGACGAACTGCTAATTGGCCTGGACGCCACGCCTAACAAATCGACTCTGGGGGCAAACGCTATCCTGGGTGTTTCCCTGGCCGTTGCCCACGCCGCCGCCAAGGCGCTGGACCTTCCTCTCTACCGTTACCTGGGAGGAACGAGCGCCCGAACAATGCCTGTACCTATGATGAATATCCTCAACGGTGGCAAACACGCCGAGGGAAGCAGCGTCGATATGCAGGAGTTTATGGTGATGCCTGTGGGCGCCCCTTCTTTCGCAGAGGCTCTGCGTTGGGGCGCCGAGACGTTCCACGCTTTGAAGAAAGTCTTGAAAGACAAAGGCTACGGAACAGGGGTGGGAGATGAGGGTGGCTTCGCGCCCAAGCTCGGTTCCAACCGGGAGGCGCTGGAGGTAATCATAGCGGCTATCGAGAAGGCCGGTTACAGACCCGGTCAGGACATTTACCTCGCTTTGGACCCGGCCGCCAGCGAGTTCTATCAAAACGGGAAGTACGTCTTAGCTGGCGAAGGCCGCACGCTCACGGGCGAGGAAATGGTCAATTTCTACGCCAAGTGGGTTGATCAATACCCCATCATCTCCATCGAAGACGGGTTGGCCGAGGACGACTGGGATACCTGGGTGCTCCTGACTAAGAAACTGGGTGACCGCGTCCAGTTGGTTGGCGACGATCTCTTCGTCACCAACACGGACCGGATCAAAGATGGCATTGACCGCGGAGCGGCCAACTCGGTCTTGATCAAGGTCAACCAGATTGGCACCCTGACTGAAGCCATGGCCGCGATCCAGATGGCCCTGCGAGCGAGCTACTCGGCGGTCGTATCCCATCGCTCCGGGGAGACCGAAGACACTACCATCGCCGACCTGGCCGTCGCCACTAACGCCGGGCAGATCAAGACGGGTGCGCCTTCCAGGGGTGAGAGAGTCGCCAAGTATAACCGCCTGCTGCGAATCGAAGAAGAACTGAGTGGAATAGCCGTCTATCCGGGCATGGGAGCCTTCAACAATATTCGAGAGGGTAGTGGGAAAAGGGTTAGGGGGGTTAAGGGTTAAGCGATAGAAGCTCCCTAACCCCTAACCCTTCGTACCCTCCTCAATCAGCGACTTTCCGGTCATCTCCGGCGCCTTGGGAATTCGCATGATCTGAAGGATAGTCGGCGCCACGTCGGCCAGGATGCCACTCTCCCGCAGCCGGACCCGCCGAAGAGGCGAATCGTCGGGAGCGACAAGAATGAACGGCACGGGATCGGTGGTATGGGCGGTGAACGGCCCACCTGTTTCGGGGTCTATCATCTCTTCTAGATTACCGTGATCGGCGGTGATCAACAGCACCCCAGATTTCTCCAGAGTAGCTTCCTTTACCCGCTTGATGCATTCGTCCACGGTTTCAGCCGCTCTTATCGCCGCGGCCAGAATGCCGGTGTGTCCCACCATGTCACCGTTGGCGTAATTGACGATGATGAAGTCGTAAGAACCGGATTCGACTCTCTCAACAACCACATCGGTCACCTTGAACGCGCTCATCTCCGGGAGCAGATCGTAGGTCGCAACCCTGGGGGAAGGGACCAGCACCCTGTCCTCACCCGGAAAAGGCTTCTCCTCCCCTCCATTAAAGAAAAAGGTGACGTGCGGGTATTTCTCCGTTTCCGCGGTGTGGAACTGTTTTAATCCGCGATCGCTCAGGATTCGCGCGAGGGGGTGCTTCACGTCGTTGGCCGGAAAGGCGACGTGAACGGGTAAGCCCTCTTCGTACTGAGTTAGAGTGGCAAAGTAGAGATCTTGAATTCGCGGACCTCGCTCAAAAGCCGTGAAATCGGGCAGCACAATAGCCTTGGTCAATTCGCGGCCGCGGTCGGCCCGGAAGTTGAAGAAGATGGCGGCGTCTCCATCGCCGAGCGTGGCGACGGGTTGATCGCCCTTCACGATCACGGTAGGTAGCACAAATTCGTCGGTAACGCCCTCGTCGTAGGACCGGCGAATCGCCTCTTGGGCTGATGAAGCCCTTAGCCCCTGGCCCCGAACGATGGCCTCGTAGGCTTTCTGGACACGATCCCAGCGATTGTCACGATCCATGGCGTAGTAGCGCCCGCTCACGCTGGCCACCTCGCCGATGCCTATTTCCAGGGTCTTGGCCTCGAGTTCCTCCATGTAACTGAGAGCGCTCTGCGGAGGGGTATCCCGGCCATCAAGGAAAGCGTGAACGAAGAGATGTTGAACTCGCTGCTCCTTTGCCATCCGCAGAAGAGCGTAGAGATGGTTGGAATGGCTGTGTACCCCACCTGGACCCAGAAGCCCCATCAAGTGAAGCTCTGAGCCTCTCTCCCTGGCAAACGACATCGCCTCGGTAAGGACCTCATTGCGAAAGAAGGTGCCCTCTCCGATGGCTTTGTCGATGCGCGTGAGTTCCTGGTAAACGATTATGCCTGATCCGAGATTGAGATGACCCACCTCGGAGTTGCCCATCTGTCCGGCCGGCAGGCCTACGGCCTCACCCGCTGCGTCAAGCTTGGTGTGGGGATACTCCTGGAAGAGCCGATCCATCGTAGGGATCTTGGCCAGAGCGGTGGCGTTGCCCTTTCTCTGCGGATTCAGGCCCCAGCCATCCAGCACCACCAGCACCACTGGTTTCGGTATTTTGTCTTGAGGCATCCGATCCTAACTCTCAGAATGAATTATTTCCTGCTTCTGGCATTATACCAATTCAGGACAGGGCAGTCCACCGTGTTACCCACCCAGCCAGCCGCAATTTCGATGCCCGTGCAGGCCAGCGGCGGACCATGCGCGACAACATAAGCGACAAGACCGGAATGGACTTGCTCTAAGTGCCCTTAGCGTGGTGGGAGCGGACTTGCGGTTCAGTCGCGAGAGGCGCGGGAGCGGTGAAGGATGTGCAAGCCGGTGAGAGTCTCGCCCTCGCCATCGAGACCGAAGATGATCCGCCAGTCTCCACCGCGCAAGCGCCACTCGTCGGATGAGTCTTGCAGCTTGAGAGTATCCCCGTATCCCGTCTCAGCAAGGCGCTCCAGGGCCTGCAGTACTCGCTTAGCTACGGTGCGATCGAGCGGTCGAACGTCGCGCTGAGCTGGCCTGGTTAGAACTAAGTTAGCGGGTTTCACAAATCAAGCCCGCGGGACATCTCCTCTAGGGAAACTACTTCGCCGCGCTCCATCGCTTCCCGACCTTCCTTTATCGCGGCCCGCTCTTCCTCAGTGAGTGGTTCGTCATCGAATGGGGCAGGTTCGAGAACCTGGCGGAGCGTGTGGTGCGCATGCTTGTGCAGGGCTTCTAGCA
>JAMDCE010000564.1 GCA_023489135.1 Chloroflexota bacterium | reverse complement strand
TGGTATCCTATGATGGTTTCGTTCTCTCGCATCTTTCTCAAAAGGTGGAGATTCCGGCTCAGTGTGAAGTGGATTCATTTCTTCCACCCATTTCGTCTGTTGATCGACCTAAATTGGACCCTGATGAGGGGAATACGTTCGCCTCATGGGTCCGCGGGGCCCTACTCGCTGAGTTCAACTACAAGCGTTGCGCTGCGATGGAACGGGTAAAGAATAAGATTTACGAGGTGGAAGAAGAGTTCTACCAGGCATTTGGAAGGAGATACGGGGGGCTGATTGAAGAATATCGAAATGACGATGCTGAGATAGTCCTTGTGAGTCTTGGGAGTGAGGTCGGAACCGCGAGAGTGGTGGTAGATAGGAAGCGTGAGGAAGGAATGAAGATCGGGCTCATTAAAGTTCGAGTCTTCAGGCCATTCCCTGTAGAACAGATAGCCAATGCCGTGCGAGGGAAGAAGGCGATAGGAGTCCTTGAAAAGAACCTGTGTTGGGGTTGGAACTCCGGTCATCTCTTTATGGAAATGAAAGCAGCCCTCAGTGAGTTAGACGCGCGTATTCCAATGGCCAACTTCATCGATGGGATGGGTGGTCTGGATGTGACATTGGAGAGTATAGAGCGAAGTGCGGAGGTTACCTGGGAAGCTGCCCAAGGTAGGCCGTTCGAGAGAGTCACTTGGATACCCCTGGAGTAGACAAGAGCAATCCTCTGGACTTTGAGGTTGGAGAAAAGAAATGGGTGTCTTCAATAGTGTCCTTACTGCGAGACATAATGCCTGCCCTGCCGGATGCAATACTTGCGAAGAGGTGTGCGCCAGGGAAAGAAATGATGGCGTTGTGGGAATGATCAAGAGCGCATACCTCCCCCAGAATGGCGTTCATGATGTGTTGATCTGTAAGCAGTGCGGTGAACCCAAATGTGCTGAGATCTGCCCTGAAGAAGCGATCGTGAAGAGCGAAAGCGACGGCGTGGTGCGGGTTGATGAAAGCAAGTGCGTAGGTTGCGAGCTTTGCGTCGAGGCATGTCCATACGGGAGCATGTATCTGAATAGTGCCAAGAACACTGCTGTCAAGTGCGATACCTGTGACGGGAATCCAAAATGCGTCAAGGCCTGTCCTTACGAGGTGTTGTCGTTCCGCGAAGGGCGTGCAGTGTATGGCTATTTGGCTGAGGACCCTGTCAGCCACGGAAACTACCTGTGCCCAGGATGCAGCGTTGAACTGGCCCTTCGGGTTGTTCTCAGAGTACTGGGGAAGAGGGCAATAGTTTTCTCCACTTCCGGGTGTGCGACCCTAATGGTCGGTGGGATGGGCGACGACCGGCAGCACAAGAATCCGGGGTCTAGAGGACTCATGCCCAATGTGGCCTCTGTCATGACGGGAGCAATGAGATACTATCGTAGGATAGGCAAGGATGCTACACTGGTGGGCTTTCTCGGGGACGGGGCACTGGCTGACGTTGGTTTTCAGGCCTTGTCTGGAGCTGCAGAGAGAGACGAGAATCTGATCTTTGTCTGCTACGACAACGAAGGTTATATGAACACGGGCATACAACGTAGCGCCACCACCCCTTATCTTGGCTGGACTACCACCACACCCACTGGACAAGGAGCGAAAGGAAAAGTACAGGCCCCAAAATACATGCCCCTAATTATGGCTTTCCACGGGATTCCCTACGCGGCTACGGCTTCGGTCGCTTATCTGGAGGATTTCGCTCGAAAACTAATGAAGGCGAAGGCGGTGAAAGGTGGGCTATCCTACATTCATCTCATAACGCCCTGCGTCACGGGGTGGAGGGCACCGAACGATAGCGCCATTGAATTGGCAAGATTGAGCGTGGAGACGAACTACTTTCCCCTCTGGGAGTCGGAAGACGGTGAGTTCCGTTTCACCTATCAGCCCAAACGGCCTCGGCCCGTTCGGGAGTTCACTCAACTAATGGGCAGATTCGCTCATCTCACAGAACCTGACCTAGATGAACTCCAGGAAATGGTTGATGCCAGATACTCTACTATCCAACATATGACTGAATCTGGGAGGCCTTTGAGAGTCTAATGCTCTTTCCTTTCAAGAACTCCATGTAATCCATCGATCGACGCGAGCGGTGCTTGTGGTGTATGCCCCAAGCACTTCGGCATTGCCCGCTCGCCACTCGCCAGCCCCGAAGGATTCTGGAGAGTGTTGCAGCAGCGTTTCATACCGCCGCAACACTCTCCATCAATCTATTCATCATCAATTGTGTAGTACATCAATTCGTCGACGCTTCGAGGATGCAACTCTATCCTGTCGCGACCGACCAGTTGGGGTGATAGGTCGGTAACGTCTGATTTTGAATTGAAAACGGGAGGAAGGTCTGGCGCGGCGAAGGGTCCCCTTTGCTGCCACAGGTCCAATGCCTTTTCGGGATCATAAGGGATCAACTGCCTCTTCCCCTGCCGTGGCTTGAAGATAGCCGCGGGCCTGGCGATATCTGGGTTGGGCAATCCATCTAGGGTACGTCGGTTTCCGAACTTCCTTTCGAGGTTCTCCATAGTGTCGAATTCCAGGGCTCTCAGGGAACAGGATAACACGCAGATCGGTTTGAGGCCCTCTTCCAGCCTGTCGATGCACATGGTGCATTTCGACATTGTCGCGCGGGGGTCGTTGCTCTCAAACTGCGGTGCACCATATGGGCAGGCCTTCCAGCACCGACGGCAATCGGTTTGGCTGTGGGCCTCTTGGCACTTCTCCGTATCTACCAGCACGGCGCCGTACTTGTCTTCCTTTATCAGGGCGCCAGCAGAACAGGCATTTACGCACACAGGCGTCTCACAGTGAAAACATGGGACCGCCAGTATGTTGAGACCTATTTTTGGAAAGACCCCCTGTTCCCACTGAAATACTCTCATCCACTTGACAGGGCCTGGTCCGATGTCGTTCCAGGTCTTGCATATCACGGAACAAGCGTGGCAGCCGGTACATCGGGTCTGATCGAAATAGAATCCGTACTGGGGCATTCTTCCCTACCTCCGAGCTTTCTCTGCCTGCACCAGAGTAGTGGCGTGAGGAGCAGTGACAGGGCTGTCCTCGTCCCCGAGTAGGACATGGGGCGCTCCACTCTCCTCTGGGTTTGGGGAATACCACGCGCCCTGGCGAACGACCACCACACCTGGCATTATTCGCGAGGTAACATACGCTGGCAAGAACAATTCTCCCCTGTTGTTGAACACCCTCACCAGGTCCCCGTCCTTGATCTGTCGACTCCTGGCATCGGCGATGCTGAGCCAAACGCCGTGTCTGTAGACGTCGCCTTTCAGCCACTCTACGTTCCAGAAGACCGTGTGAACACGGTAGCGGCTGTGTGGTGTCAGCATCATCAGCGGATACTCCTTCACGAGAGGGTCCTCGAATCCGTGAACGGCGGGCTGGTAGACAGGTATGGGCTGCATGGATCTCCAGTCGTTGGGCAGGTTATCGATGATGCGGCCCAAATGGTCTGAGTGCAGTTGTCCTCGTTCCTGTTCACTGTCCAGTATGTCGCAGCACGGCTCGAACTTTCCAGACTTCGTGGAGAAAGGTTTTCCCTCCTGTATCTCATCGGTGAAGCCCACGTAGGGAGCATCGTGGAACTCTTCCAGGTTGAGGAACTGTTTCTCTTTGAACTTTTCCCACGATGGGACTACGGATCCCGCTGGGAGGCAATCCCTGGCGATGAGTTCATACACATCCTTACTGTACCGATCCCAATCTCGATTCCAGTTATCATCCGAAGTGTAGTAGCGGTTGAACTGTTTTGCGAAGCCCAGCTTTTCGGCGATCTTGGTATACACCCATATCATTGGCCGCACTTCGCCAGGAGGATCTACCACGCCAGGGCAGAAGTTCAACGAGCCCAAGCCGCCGTATCCGTGGGTAGCAACCAGGAGCTGTTGCTCCCACATCCAATCCAGCGCAGGTAGGATCAGGTCGGCGTATCGGGCCGTAGAGGTCATAGTGGTGTGAACATACGGGATGAATTCCATCCGCATCATGGCTGCAACCTGATCGCTCGAGCAATCGGTGGCGGTGCTGATGGGATTGCTCCCGGTATGGTGTGGTCCACCCCACATCAACATCTTCGGGTTGAACTCCTTAGGTATGGGAAGTTCAGGCGGTCCCTTGTATCCCACGATGCTACGCCATGCCTCTTCGCTGAGTTCCCCGCTCCGCACTTTATCAAGAAGCAGCACTGCCTTGGCCCATTTGTGGCTTCGGCAGATCTTCGGAACTACGTAGTCCGTGGCTACCTCGCCCACCGGCGGGCGGAGTCCGGGGAACACGTTTGTGTCCCACGCTCCGAAGTTGATGGGGAGCACGCCACCCGGAACACCGAAGTAGCCCATCATAGCCTGCAAAATCGCCGCCCCACGGGTGGAGTTCTCGCCATAGCTCTTACGCGAAACGGACCAGTGCTTCCACAACCACGTGGGCTTCATCCTGGCGTACAGTCGAGTGAAATGCTCGATGGTCTCGGCCGGAACGGCGCATATGCTTGCGGCCCACTCGGGGGTTTTCGCTACCCCGTCGTCCAGGCCAAGAACGTATCGTCTCCATTTCTCGAAGCCTTTGGGTTCGACAAACCGGTTGACGAACTCCTTATCGTACAGGTCTTCTTTATAAAGGACATAGGCCACAGCCAGGATGAAGGCCATATCCGTACCAGGTTTGATGGGAATCCACTGATCAGCCAGTACCTCTGCAGCGGTAGTATACCTGGGGTCGATGCAGATTATGGGCACGCCCCGCTCGCGGGCCATTTTGATGTACCAGGCCAGGAGATGCCCTGGGCCGTGATGAGCCATTGTGGGCTCGAAGCCCCAAAGGACGATCATTTTCGTGTTGAGAAGCAGGTCAGCCGGAGAGGAAGAAGAGAAGATTTCCCATCCTGGCCTTCCCACCATGAGGTGGGCTGACAGCCTCTCTGGGTCGTAGGAGCACCATCCCCAGGTATCCACTCCTGCCTTCCAGAATCCAAACAATCGCTCCAAGTGGGCGTTGGGCATGTATGGGGTCATAACGGAGTAGGGGCCGTACTTCTCCCGGCACTCTTCCATTTTGCCGACGAGGGTATCTAGGGCCTCGTCCCAGGATATCCTCACGAATTTGCCCTCTCCCCTTTCACTGCCCGGTGCGCGCTGCAGCGGATGCAGGATGCGCTGGGGGTGATAAAGGAGCTTGTGGAAGACCCACGCCATAGGACAGGCTCGCCTTTGCACTCGCCCTTTTATTATATCCTGCTCAGAAAGCACGTCGTCCTCGCGCCCTACTCCCGCGTTGTACCGGTCATCGGGCTCGATCATAGTTATTACGCCGTTCTTGCGGCGAACCTTCAGCGTGCACTGGCAGTTGCCTCCACAGTTGGCGTAGCAGCCCGTGTACACGGTCTCCTCGCCGCTGTGTTTTCGCATCAGTTGGTGAACAACGCGTTGCCTGCGACTATCGTCTTGTCGGAGCATTGTCTGATCCTTTCCGGTGGCCAAGTGTCATTGGGCCAAGTGTGAATTGGCTGATATGGACGCGAACTACTTTATTTTGTCACCCCACTTCTCCAAAGCGGCTGCCTTAGCCGCGGAGCAGGCGCTGACTACGGCTGGAAACTCGCCGCGGCGATAAACTGGATTGTTGGCAATAATGATCGTCTTGCCCGTGGTGAAATCGCCGCGAAGTCTTTTCACTTCGGGGACGGCCGGATCAATCGAGCCCGACCAGCATTCCTTTAGGACCTCAACGTCACGCTCAGGCTCGCTTCGCATACTCATCGCCCACAGGACATCTTCCATGTTGTAGGGATCGATGTCTTCGTCGACCGTGACGATGAATCTCGCGCGCTCTGAAGCCCTGGAACCGGCGGCGATCAATGCTGCCTGCTTGGCTTGGCCGGCGTACCGCTGTTTGATGGAGATCACCAGGAACCCGTAGCCGTGCTGATAGACGCCTTGAATGTCAGATATGCCACACTTTTCGAGGTCGTTCCATATGTTTACACAGCGGTACAGGAACGGGAAATGTCCTCGACGCTGGGTCGGAACCATTGGAGGAGCACCCTGGATTATGGGATCATTTCTGTGCATAATGCACTTGAGCTTGATCACTGGCTCATTAGGTGTCGTTCCCGAAGCGTAGTATCCGGTTGCTTCTCCGAATGGACCTTCGTCATGGCATTCTACTGCTGGTGGTGGGATTTCGCCTTCGAGTACGACTTCGGCAGTCGCCGGAACGGGCAAGCCAGTGTAGTGCCCTCGCACAACTGGAATCGGGCCTCCGTTCAGTTCCCCGGCGATCTTGTACTCCGATACTCCCCACGGCGCATCAATTGCGGCACCGATGAAGACCGGAGGGGCGTGTCCCAGTGACACCGCGATTGGGCAGCTCAAGCCTTTGTCCCAGTATTTTTGGCGAATCACCCTGCAGGATTTGTCCCTCGGTTCAATGTAGAGGCTGAGGGTGGATTTATCTTGAACCTGCAAACGATAGATACCCAGATTCACCCATCCCTCGTCTGGGTCCCGAACGATCGATACCACACCGGCGAAGTAGCGCCCTCCATCGAGCTCGTGCCACACAGCCGCCGGCAGTTTGTAGAGATCTACGTCGTCACCCGTTAGTATGTTCTCTTGTATGGGGCCCTCATGGACTTCGACCGGGTCTGGACCTTGCAGGACTTTCTCCATTTTGTCTTTCCATTTCCGAACGAGCGGCACCCCTCGCAACTCGTTGGACTCGCCCAAGGCGAGGGACAATCGTCGCTCGGTGTGGAGAAGGTTTGATGCGACACGGAAGCCCGGCTTGAGTCCCTTGATGTTATCGAAGAGCAGCATAGGGCAGCCAGGGGATGCCGCGGCTACCTCAGTCACTGCCCCGATCTCCAGGTTCCAATCGACCCCGTCGATACGTCGCAATTCTCCCAGGTCTTCAACGTGCTGAATGAAATCCCTTAGATCTTTAAAACCCACTATACGCCTCCTTCGACGAATAAGTTTTGGATGGACCTCTTTTTTCAAAACGAGTATAGCTAGGCACTAGGGATGAGACTCCACAGCAGCCCTTCGTACAAGCTGAGGTGGAGCACCGTTATCCAAGCGTAGATCGCTCCCCAGCAGAGTGCCGCCAGCAGGACCGAAAAGGGCAGATTGAGCTTGGATTCAAACTTGAAGTACAGTAGCATGCTCAGTGGCAAGCCCCACTGATAACCTGTTACCACGGTCAGAACAAAGATTCCCACTATCCAGAGAGAGGCTGCAAATTCCTTCCCGCGAGGGGTGCCTGCTTCGGCTGCAGGCTTCTCCTGTTTCCCTGCGGACCTATGCGAAGCGATCTGTAGCACGGCCAGCAACAACCCCACACTGCAGACGATTATGGGGAACAGCGAGGCCTCCATCGGCCAGCGCACTGCCTGGGCCAGCGCTGCCACGAAGGCCAGCGTGATGATCACGGCGAAGATAAGATCTGCATTATAGATTCTGTCTCTGTTAATCATGCCTCTTGCTCCACCGCTTCTGATTGTGGACGCCTGATGAAGGGATAGGCCATGCTAGCTATCAAGACCAGCAAGAGTACCACTGAGGCTGGTCGCAAGACGAAAGAGAAGCCCCACGCGAGATAAGAAGTAAAGAAGTACCTTTCCGCCAGGTTTCCCAGGATGAACCCAACGAGCAATGGGGACCTGGGCCAATGCAAGCGCATCATTACGTATCCCAAGGCTCCCAGCAGCAGGGTCAAGAACACGTCCATTATGCTGGTCTGCTCTACGTAGCTCCCCAGGAAGACAAACAGGAGTATGAAGGGGACCAGAATATTTGCCCGTACCTTACTAATCTTGCTGAGAGGGGTAGTGAGGACCAGGCAAATGACGCTGCCGACTATGCCAGCTACGGCAACGGTCCAGGTTATGAAAAAGGTGAGTGGCAACTGCTCCTTGAGCATAGATGGACCGGGCGTAACGCCAACGAGCATGAGCGCTGCCATCATCACAGCGCACATGGCGCTTCCAGGGACACCGAAAGCGAGTGTAGGAATCAAGTCTCCCCCAGTCACGGCGTTGTTCGCAGCTTCGGGCGCTATCACGCCGCGGACGTCCCCTTTGCCAAACTTGCCCTTGCCCCCAATGAATTGAGCCTCATAGGCGTAGGCCCAGAAAGCAGAAGCAGTCCCTCCTACGGCAGGCATAATCCCTCCGATAATCCCGATGGCACTGGCTCGCAGAATCGTAGTCCAATAGCGGAAACTATCAACTACGCCTTGCCAAACTCCCTTCGTCTCTTCCGATACGACTTCTACCTCCGAGGCAACTCGGCCCCTTGTGAAGAGGTCGACTACTTCCGGCACCGCGAACATGCCCATGATTAGGGGGACCAAGGCTACACCGTATAGGAGATTGACCTGATCGAATGTGTACCGGGGAATCCCTGTTTGCGGATCCATGCCTACAAAGGATATTAGGATTCCCACCACACCGGCAAGCAGCCCTTTCAGGGGATGATTGCCGGCCAGTGCGCCAATGGCGAGCACTGCGAGTAAAATTAGCATGAAGCGTTCGGGGGAGGCGAACAAAAGAACCAGAGGGCGCACGATCGGTATGGTGATGCCTAGGGCAAGGGCTCCCAGAAGGCCACCGATAGCAGAGGACGTGAATGCGGCCCCTAAGGCTCTGCCTGCTTCCCCCTTCTTAGCCATAGGATAGGCGTCAAGTATTGTGGCTGCGTTGCTTGGAGCGCCAGGTACATTGAAAAGCGTGGCCGAGAATGCTCCGCTAATGCCCGTCGCACCCATGAGGCCACCGACTACGGCCATAGCTACGAACGGGTCAGATCCCCAGATAAAGGGAATAACTATGGCCAAAGCTGTGACTCCGCCACCGAGGCCAGGGAGGAGTGCAGTGCCGACACCGATAGCGACGCCAACAAGCATTAGCCCGAAGGTTGGCCAAACAAACAGAGCCGTCAGCCCTTGCAGAGACGCCTGAAATGTCTCCACGAGGATATCCTCCTATTCAAGCAGTTTCGCGAGTCTTCCCCTCATGGGCTCTTGGAGAGCAAGCAGGTCCTTGATGTACTGGAGGACCGTGTCACCGGACATGGGATCTATGTCAATGCCAATCTTGGCCGCTTCCGAAACAAACTCGGGATCTTTAATCGTCTTCTGCATCGCATCTGAAAGCACCTGGACAATGTTAGCTGGAGTCCCTGGAGGAATAGCAAACGGCCTGGCGACGGTCAGGAGGTTCATATAGGCATCGTAGACCTTGCGGTCATCCGGGCCTAGCGTATCTCCGACATAGGGTAGGTCACCAAATTTGGCCTTCCACTGCCCGCTGAGCTTAGGCCCTCCCACTACGAGTATGGTGCTGAGTTCGCCCGAGTCAACTGCCTCTTGAGCGACAGGGATGGCTGTAGAGGTCCCGACGTAGGTGGCAATACCATCCAACTCGTTCTGCTTAATGGCCAAGAATATCTCGGGCGTTGCCTTATAGCCGCTGACTAGCTTCATATTCATGCCGAACAGTTCCTTCAAGAGGATGACGGCATCGTCCTGCTGGGTTCCTTTGCCAAGTCCCCCCATCCTAAGGGTTTGCTTAGTATTACGCAGATCATCCACTGTTTTGAGTTTGGGATCATTGCGAAGCATCAGAACATAGGTGGAGCTTCCAACACTTCCAAGGTATTTGTACTTGGTGAAGTCGATGTGAGTCTCCTTGCCAAGGAACTGCTGCATCGGCAACATGCTTGGGAAATGGCCAATAGTGAGGCCATCAGGCTTAGCGTCATAGGCAGCTCGAGCTCCTATTAAAGCACCACCACCGGGCTGATTGAGTACGACCATATTGGGGTTCCCGGGGATATGCTTGGGCATGACCTTGGCTACCAAGCGTCCCAAGAGGTCATACGTGCCACCTGCCGCAAAGGGTACTATGACTGAAACGGTTTTGCCCTCATAGTAAGGCTTCTCAGAGGCAGCTGGCTTGGGCGCAGGCTGCTGTGACGCAGCGGCCGGAGTGGGTGATGCCGGCGCGGGGCTGGCTTCCGTCTTGGGCGCGGGCTTCCCCGCTGACGCAGTGGGCGTGGGCGAGGCGGCGGGAGCGGCACAGCCCACCGCAACAAGGGCGAAGGTTAACAGGATACCGGCGAAGAGTAGCAGGATACGTCGCGGTTCGTCACATTTTCTCACTTCTTTTTACCTCCCTGTTTCGACTTGGCAGATGTTCGGGCGAAGGACTACTTCGCCCGGGGGCTGGAAACACTCGATTGTATGCCTGTACAACCTTCGGCGTACGTCTCATAAGAGACGTGGTATCGAAGGTATCCCGAGTCCTTAGTAAACACCACCTGTATTGCAACTCCCGATGGACAAGCACCTTCGATACCTGTGTGACGGCATGACCGTCAGCTTCAACTAGCGACAGTGAGCTTCAAAGCTTGGCCAGGTAATGCGAGGGCAACTTCGCCCAGAGAATCGCCGCAACGCTGCAGCTACTGGGTCAAAACCAAGGTCACCACGTCAACAACGACGGATGCAAGTCATCGAATTCCATAAAACCCCC
>JAMDCE010000210.1:8845-10608 GCA_023489135.1 Chloroflexota bacterium | reverse complement strand
TTTGGCACCTGCTAGTTACCTCACTAATGATCGCGACCCTTTTGGTCTCAGCGTGCGCGCAACCAGCAGCCCAACCAACGCCAACAAAGGCGCCAGCGGAGAAGCCAGCTGCGACTCCTGCAGCCCCCGCTAAGACAGCAGCCCCGGCTGCCAGCCCTGCAGCAGCCACGCCTGCGGCCAAGGCTTCACAAGAGAAACCTCCGATAGTCCTCGGAGCGGTCCTTTCTCTCGTAGGTCCCTCAGGCGCAGTGGGAGGCACTGCAAAGCAGGGTATCGATCTAGCCATCGACGAGATAAACGCGAAGGGCGGAATCGATGGTCGCAAGGTCCAGCTAATTGTCGAGGATGATGAAGGTGACCCTGGCAAGGCGACTACGGCGACCACGAAGCTGATTCAGAAAGACAAGGTTGTTGCCATTTTGGGAGCCGCGGTCACGGCGACGACGGTTGCTGCGGCGCAGGTGGCCAACGCCGAAAAAGTAGTTATCCTTTCGCCGATGTTCACGGGTGACCAGCTCACTGCGCCAGGCTCAGGGATGGATTACGTTTTCCGTGTCGGGTTGCCTGATCGTTACACAGTCGGCAAGCTAGTGCAATACGGATCGAAGAAGTTCAACAAGATTGGCGTAATTGGCGATTCCGGTCCAGCGGGGCAAAGCGTCACAGCGGTGGCCACAAAGGGCCTCAAGGATCTTGGCAAAGAGATCGTGGGTGCGCAAAGTTTCGACATGCGGGCTCCCGATGTGACACCCCAGCTGCTTAACCTCCAGAAGGCAGGAGCCGAGGCCATTATCGCGCAGGCCGTTCCTGGCGACTGCCCGACGATTCTCAAGGGGATCAAGCAAATCGGCTGGAACGTCCAGGTACTCGGCCATCTCGGATTCGCCGATCCGACCATACGCAACGTAGCTCTAGATGCTGCTCAGGGAGTTTACGGCATAGACTCGTATGACCCGGACAAGGCCGATCAGAAGAAACTTATGGATGCGTATACAAAGAAGTACGGCGCTGAGAAGCTCGTGTACTGGGGAGCGGTGTTCCAGGGATACGATGCGATGATGGTCATGGCCGAGGGGCTCAAGAAGGCGAACTTCGATAAGAGCAAGGTCAAGGAAAGTCTGGAGAGCATCAAGGACTTTCCTGCCATCTCGGGAAACAAGGACAACAAGATCAGCTTCGGACCAGGCCAGCACGATGGCAACCGCGAGAACTCAGTGGTGTTGTTGCAGGTGAAGGGTAAGGATCTGATCAAGATAGAATAGGGCAGAATGGACAAACACCCCGCGCCAACCTTGCGGCCAGCTCGGGGGGTACGCGTCCCTCTAGCAGGAGGAATTGGGGGTGGCTGCCGAAACTGCCCCTCAGGGATATCGCGCGCCACTTGAAGAGTCACTTAACTAGACATAACCACATAATCAGGAGACAAAGCATGAAACGAGTCTGCATTGATGTCGGCGGGACTTTTACGGATTGCCTGGTGCTCGATGAAACTGGTGTTCTCAGGCAATTCAAGTCGCCGACGACGCCGAATGATCCCGCCAACGGCCTTCTCAACGCTCTTGAGAAAGCTGCACGATTCTTTGCACAACCACTGAACGGTTTTCTTGGTGATGTGGACCTGCTTATACATGGTACTACGCCGCCACCTGATACCATGGCGAAGTCACGAACGTCGAAGCCTCGCTTGGTCAAAACGGCTGCTGTCTGGTTGGCCATAACGTGGTTGATCGTCGTGAACATCGACTGCGCTGCTTCCTCGACGG
>JAMDCE010000210.1:0-8835 GCA_023489135.1 Chloroflexota bacterium | reverse complement strand
ATCACCACGAAGAACTTTCGTGATGTGATCGATCTGCGGCGCGGCATCAGACCTGTGGGCGTTACGATGTACAACGTTTTCATCCCACCCTACGAACCACTGGTTCCGCGATGGCTGCGTCTTGGGGTTGAAGAACGAACCCTGTATGATGGCTCAATCTTCACCGCTTTAAGCGAGCAAGAAACACGTGAAGCCGCCAACAAGCTCAAGAAAGAGGGTGTGGAGGCAGTCGCAGTAGGGTTTCTTTATTCCTATGCTAACCCAGGGCACGAAATAGCGGCCGTAGAGATAATCAAGGAAGTGTTCCCAGAGGCGCACGTCGTGGCTTCGCACGAAATCCTGCCCGAGTGGAGAGAGTACGAGCGATTCAGTACGACGGTAGTTAGCGCCTGCCTGGAACCCGTCGTGGCTCGGTATATCACGAAGTTGGAGAAGAGGCTGAAGGAAGCTGGCCTCAAGGGATCGCTGTTGATGATGCTCTCCAGCGGATTAGTTCAGACGGTGGATCAATGCGTTGGCAGGGCGGTGTTTCTGCTTAGCTCTGGGCCAGCAGCTGCGCCATCAGGCGCAGTCCATCTTGGCCAGGGTCTCGATCACGGCAACATCGTCTCTGTAGACATGGGCGGCACTAGCTTCGACGTGGTGCTGGTAAAGGATGGAGAGATTCCGACCACTACCGAGAACTGGGTCGCGATCATTAGTGAGGTAACTAGCAGGTGCCAAAATCGCATTTCTTCCTCCTTTGAATTGTTTTGTCCAACTCCTCTGCCGTATAAGCCGACTCACGACCTTAATTTGCAGGCAGATGCCTATTGCTGCCTGGCTTATTGCGGCCCATGTAAATCACGTGTAGTTGGTCACTGTTCAGGAGACTGCTTGCTTCACCTTCCATCGCAACTGTTCCCACTTCCATCACGTAGGCACGCGTCGCCACGCTCAAAGCAACCTCCGCGTTCTGCTCGACCAGAAAGATCGTTAGGCCATTGCGGTTGAGAGTTGCCAGCGCTTCCATGATGCTGTCGACGATCATAGGCGCAAGACCCAACGATGGCTCGTCGAGAAGTAAGAGGCGCGGCCGAGACATCAGTGCCCGTCCGATGGCAAGCATCTGTTGCTCTCCACCACTCAGAGTTGCAGCAACCTGTCCCCGTCGCTCGTAAAGCCGGGGGAACAAGCCGTAAATGCTCTCTAGTGTGTCTTCCACCTCCTTCTTTTGCCCACGGCGTATGTGAATTAACGCGCCCATCTCTAAATTCTCGTACACTGTGAACGGGCCAAAAATCTGGCGTCCCTCTGGCACCATCGTCAGGCCCCTCTCGACAATGCGGTGCGCTGGAACGCGCGTTATGTCTTGCCCGTCGAATACTACTTTCCCGCCTGTAGCAGGTAATAAGCCGCAAATGGTCCGGAGAAAGGTCGTCTTTCCAGCGCCATTTGCGCCCAGAATGCTGATTATCTCGCCAGCGTCAATGTGCAGCGAAATCCCTTTCAGCGCCTGAACCTTGCCATAAGCTGCGCGAAGCCCTTCTACGACCAGCATCGAATCCGTCTGCGCCATCAAACTCGCTTCCTTCCTAGATACGCGGACAACACCAGCGGGTCATCCTGCACCTGGGCCGGCGTCCCCTCAGCAATTTTCTCGCCGAAATTCAACACTACTATCCTGTCGCACACGTCCATCACCAACCGCATATCGTGCTCGACAAGTAGTATGGTTATGCCTGAGTTGCGAATGCGGAAAAGTAGCTCTGCGAGCCTCGAAGTTTCTTCATCGTTAAGACCTGCAGCAGGTTCGTCGAGGAGCAGCAGCCGCGGCTCCGCCGCCAGGGCCCTCGCCATCTCCAACATCCGCTGACGTCCCAATGGCAGGCTACTGGCCTTCTCCTTTATCTGCTCGCCGAGTCCCACAAAATCCAGCAACTCCAGCGCTCTCATTGTTGCCCTGTCCTCGGCTTTCCGGACAGATGGCAGTCCAAGAGCAGAGGCCAGTAAGCCTGTTGAGGAGCGACGGTGCATTCCGACCATAACGTTATCAAGCGTCGACAGGTTGGAAAACAAGTTTACGTTTTGGAAGGTTCTCACGATGCCGCGATGGGCAATCACATGGGTGCGCAGCCCGGTTGTTTCTGAACCTTGCAAGAAGATGTGTCCCTTGGACACATGGAAAACTGCGGTGATGAGGTTAAACAGCGTAGTTTTCCCTGCTCCGTTTGGGCCGATTAGTCCCGTGATCTCGCCCTGCTCTACCGCGAAGCTGACATCGTGCAGCGCACAGAGTCCGCCGAAGTATTTCGAAACCCCCTTAACCTCTAGGAGGACGCTCAACTGGCTCCTCCTTCGATGGATTTCTCAACGGCTGGTCCACTACTCGGCGCAGCCGTGTCGCTGCCGCTATGATCGAATTCCAGGCCAGCCTGAGGTTGGAGCCACCCCACACGGCTTCCAACCATGGCAAAAAGCTGATGTATCATTCCCGCGAGACCTTCAGGCGCAAAGACTATTACGAACAAGAGACACAAGCTGTAGACGAAGACCCGATATCCTCCCACGAATCCAATGAATTCTGGCAGAAGCACCATCAAAGCGCCTCCGATGAGGGCTCCAAGGTGACTTCCTAGACCACCGATGACTAGCATTTCCAGAATAACTACTGATGGTATAAGAGTGAAGGCGTCGGGTCCCACGAAGCGTGCTAGCGGCGCGAAAAGGCTGCCAGCCAATCCAGCCAGTCCCGAGCTAACAATGAAGGCAACCATCTTGTACTTCGTCACATCGATGCCCAGGGACTCAGCGGCTGGCTCACTTTCGCGGATGGCGATCATAGCGCGTCCAGCGGGAGACGCAATGATGTTGCGAATGACGAAAAACGTGAACAGGGTAGCTACAAGGACGAGATAGTAATAGCTGGATTCGTTGGCAAACTCGTAGCCTAACAACCTCGGGCGCGGAATGCCTATGATTCCCATGGCACCGCCAGTGACCGGACGCCATTGCTGCAGCACTACATAGACGACAACCGCGAACCCCAGCGTCGCGACCGCCAGATAATAACCTTTGAGGCGCAGAGCGGGGAGTCCGAGCATGGCTCCGGCCAGGCCGGCAGCAGCAATTGAGGCCGGAACTGCCAACCAAAAAGGCATCTGGAACCTGGCCAATAGAATGGCAGTGGTGTAAGCGCCGATAGCGTAAAAACCAGCGTGTCCTACCGATATCTGACCAGTGTAACCAAATATCAGGTTCAGACTAAGAGTGAGCATCATCGAGATGCCAACCATATTTGCCAGGTGCACGTAATACTCTGAGCCGCTATACTGAGGCAGAGCGAGAAGAAGCAGCAGGAGCAGTCCGACACCGATGGTCTTCAGTCTCTGGCCACTCATCCTTTTCTACTCCTCGCAGAAGTCAACCCCACGATGCCTGACGGGCTCACACAGAGGACCAGTAGCATTACCAAGAACGAAATGGCGTCGCGATACCCGGCCGAAATGTAGCCAGCGCCAAATGCCTCCAGGAAGCCAAGTATTAGCCCACCAATTACGGCCCCAAGGCTGCTGCCGGCGCCACCGATCAGCATAGCGGCAAAGCCTTTAATGCTAAGCGTCATGCCCATGTACGCGTTGGCACTCACTATGGGGCTGAAAGCAAGGCCTGCAGCTGCACCTAGCGCAGCCGACAACCCGAAGGAAAGGAGAACGGCGCGCTCGACATCTATGCCCATCAGTCTGGCTGCATCTCGGTTTAGCGCCACTGCCTTGAAACTCTTCCCCATTAGGGTGTGCTGGAAGAAGTACCAGGTCAATGCGAGAGACACCAGGACTACAGCAAAGATAATAAAGCTCTGCGGCACGAAATTCGCGCGCATGATAGTGATGTTCGTATCTCCCAACGGTGGCTTGGCGAACAGGTCATCTTTTCCCCAAATAAGCTCGGAACCGCTCTGAATGAGGAACGCTGCGCCGAGTGTAGCGATGACCATGCTGTGAAGATGAGCCTTGCGCCGCACCAATGGCTCGAGGGTGGATCTGGACACCAATATTCCTACTACTCCTACGCAAGCCACAGTAAGCAGGAACGCAATTGGATAAGGAAGTTCAAGCTGTGTGAAGAACGTAACACCAAAGAGCGCCCCAAGCATCGCGAACTCGCCTTGAGCGAAGTTCAACACCTGTGTGGAAGAGATGACGATGCTGAAACCCAAAGCAATCAGAGCGTAAACGCCGCCGACAACGAGCCCCGATGCCACGAGTTGAACGAACATGTCCACTGAGAACGCACCTCCAGGCTACCAATACGCCTCTCGGCAATGTATCTGCTAGCTTCAGGACACCAGTGATAACTCAGTTCATTAACTCGCGCACTGCCTTCGCGATTTTCTCCTCAGACGGACTGACGAATTCCTCTAGACAAGGACTAAACGGCACAGGAACATCTGCTGTAGCGACTCGCTTGATCGGGCGCTTGAGAGAGGAAAAAGCTTCTTCGGCGACTATCGCAGCGATCTCAGCAGACACGCCACAACTCTTATGGCACTCGTCGACGACCACCAAGCGGCCGGTTTTCTCTACCGAGGCCAAGATAGCGTCCTTGTCGAGTGGGACGAGTGTGCGAGGATCGACCACTTCAACGTCGATGCCTTGCGCGGCAAGGTCTTCCGCGACCTTCAAGGCGCGTTGAACCATAAACGACGTGGCAACGACTGTCACATCTTTGCCCGGTCGCTTTACCTCTGCCTGTCCAAAAGGTATTGAGTAATCGCCCTCGGGGACCTCGCCCTTGAACTCAAAAAGGCGGGCGTGGTCCACGAATATCGTCGGATTCTCGCTTCTTACAGCGGTCTTGATCAAGCCTTTCACATCTTTGGGAGAAGATGGCAACATAATCTCTAGTCCTGGGGTATTCCAGAGCATTGCCTGTGGACTGTGGGAATGCTGGGCAGCCCCACCACCCCGCAATCCGTGGAGGATGTGAAAAACAATGGGCGCTCGCGTCTGAGCCCCTGTCATATAATGCACGTTCGCGGCTTCGTTAACGACCATCGGCCACCCATTGAACATGAAGCTAGCAGTGCCGACATCGACGACGGGTCTCAACCCAACTGTTGCCGCTCCAACGGCCATTCCGCAAACCCCCACCTCAGAGATCGGAGGATCGAAAATGCGCGGGCCAAACTCTGCTCGCAATCTATCCAAGAGAAATCGCCGCGGACTGAGGCCAAGAAAATAGCTGCCAATCAGGGTTACCCGCTCGTCTTCTTTCAAAACCTCGTACAATGCTTCAACTTTCGCCTCGGCATATGTTAGCTCTCTCATCGTCGTTCTCCAATTAACAATCAACGCATTTTGGCCCGTGCTTTAGGCGAAAACACCCTCTAGAGCAGCTTCTCGCTCAGGATAAGGACTTTCTAAAGCAAACTCAATGGCGCGATCTATCTGAACCTTGACTTCTCGATCGATAGCTAAGACATCGCCAGGGGCGAGAAGCTTCGCCCCCAGCAGCTCACGCGTGAAGCGAAGCAGGCCATCCTGACGGCGATGCCATTCACTGTATTCCTGAGGGATACGCGATTCGTCCCAGGCCACAGCCAGGTCCGTCTCACCCGTAAGAAGATCAGGCCACAGAGGTCTGCTGCCTGGCCAGCGTACAGTGATAGTCTCAATAAAAGTTGGCCCATCTCCCCGTCGCGCCCGATCGATAGCGTCAGACATTACAGCGTGAACAGCAGCAACATCGGTACCGTCTACGCTTGCCGAGGGAATGCCAAAAGGTTTCACAATGCTGGCCAGTTCAGAAACGGCAATAGTCGACGATGGATACTCCCCCGCCGCTGCTCCCGGCGCTTCAAGGCTATTGTTCTCGCAAAGATAGATAACTGGAAGCTTCCACAAGGCAGCTATGTTCACAGACTCTGAGAATGCGCCCTCCTCTAGAGCCCCGTCCCCGAAGAGCGAGAGGCTTACTTGCTGCCCTCGCAGTTGCTTGATAGCGAAAGCTGCGCCTGTCGCTAAAGGCACCGTACTCCCCACAATGGCCGAAGTCACTGGCGCCCCAAGTTCTCGCACCGCCACATGAAGGGTGCCTCCCTTGCCTTTGTTATAACCTGTAGCTTTTCCCACAATCTCAGCCAGAAGTCGTCCAGAATCGGCACCGCGCGCAAGTAGATGGCCGTGATTGCGATGCGTGGTGAATGCATAGTCATCCGGTCGCAGCAATGCTAGCGCTGGAACGCCAGTCGTCTCCTGACCAACGTACACGTGAAAATGGCCGAACGAGTTGCCAGACTTAGTGAGCTTGATCAGAGACTCCTCGAACCGACGGATGAGCAGCATCCTCCGATAGTATTCCAGGATCCGCTCACGGGGAAAGGCCAACATATTCTCCTCCTCAAAAAGCTGCGTGCTAGAGCAAAACTAACGTTCCGAAAACCGTTTCTTGCGCGTACAAAGTAACGACTGCGCGGCCACCAACTTCACGCGCGCCCACGCGCTCGATGCACCGCCTCCACTATTTGCTCCTTTTTTGGCACATAGCATTTCTCAAGAAAGGAACTGTTCGGGACTGGAGAATGCGGAGCGCCCACGCGTACGATAGGTCCGTCGAGGTAATCGAGAGCTACTTCTTGAACCCGAGCTGCTATCTCAGCGCCTATGCCTCCCGCAACCACAGCCTCGTGCGCGACGACAAGGTAATTCGTTTTTCGCACGGAAGATGCGATCGTGTCGATATCGAGGGGATAGACAGTGCGTAGATCAATGACCTCAGCCGAAATTCCTCTTGATTCGAGGTCTTGAGCGGCGTCCAGTGCCACACCTACCATGCTCGATACTGCGACGACAGTAACGTCATCGCCGCTCCGTTTCACATCGGCAACCCCAAGGGGCACCACGTAGTCGCCTTCAGGCACACCGCCCTTAGAGTTCAACAGGCCGCGATGTTCGAGAACGAGCACAGGATTGTCATCTCGGATAGCCGCCTTCAGCAATCCCTTTGCGTCCGCAGGAGTCGCAGGCATGACGACCTTGAATCCAGGGACGTGCGCGAACCAGGCTTCGAAGCTCTGAGAGTGGTGGGCGCCAAAGCTCTCTGCAGCACCACAAAGGGATCGTATAGTAAGAGGTACCTTTAACTGGCCACCCGAAGTGTAATGTAGCTTGGCCGCATGGTTCACCAGCTGGTCCATAGCCAGCGTGATGAAGTCGACAAACATGCATTCGAGGATTGGGCGTAAACCAACAACGGCAGCGCCAACGCAAAGTCCAGCCACCGTGCCTTCGCTAATTGGCGTATTGACGACGCGATTCTCGCCGAACTCGTCCACGAGGCGCCGAGTCATACCGTAAGGACCACCGAAGGTCACGTCCTCTCCAAGAACGTACACCGCCGCGTCCCGCGCCATCTCTTCTCGCATCGCCTGGTTTATGGCCCACAGATAATTACTATAGACCATTCCTCACCTCAAGCGTAAACCAGTGTTGCCGTGTCCTGTGGGTCAGGCCAGGGGCTATCGAGAGCAAAGCGGGTCGCCTCGTCAATGCGCTGCCGTGCCTCGGCCTCAGCTTGCGAAAGAACTGCCTCGCTCACCTGGTCATCCTCCCTTATTCGGGCGATGAACCGAGCTATGGGGTCCTTTTCCTTCCATTCAGCAACCTCGGACAACTGCCGATACTGCTCTGGGTCCCCCACGTAGTGCCCGCGAAGGCGATAAGTAAGACACTCAAGGAAGGTTGGTCCTTCTCCTGCCCTGGCGCGATCTACTGCTTCTTGCATCGCCCTTTGTACGTCGAACAAGTCGTTGCCATCCACAGTCTGGCTGGGGATTCCATACGGCTTGGCGTGCTCAACCAGCCTCTCGATGACCGTCGCGGCAGACATCGGGGTGAACTCAGCATACCCGTTGTTCTCACATACGAAGATGAGCGGGAGTTTCCACAGGCTGGCGATGTTCAACGTTTCGTGAAACACGCCAGCGTTTGACGCGCCATCGCCGAAAGAGACGGCAACGACTTGCCCCTTGCCCTTCTCTCGGCAGGCGAAAGCCGAGCCCAATCCTAGAGGCAGGCTTCCGCCTACTATTCCCGTGGCGCCAAGCAACCCCCGCTCGACCGCTACCATATGCATCGACCCACCTTTGCCCTGGCAATAGCCAGTGCTTCGGCCGGCCATTTCAGCCATTAGACGGTTTACGTCGGCTCCCTTGGCGATGAAGTATGCGTCGCCCCTGTGGCCAGTGTAGACGTAGTCGTCGTCGCGAAGGGCATCGCACACTCCGACTGCGATGCCTTCCTGCCCGATGCCAAGGTGAAGTAAGCCAACGACATCCCCCTTGGCATGCAGCTCCGAAACCCTTTCCTCGAAGGCTCGAATCAACCACATGGTGCGAAGCATCTTCAGTTTCGTTTGAGTTGCCGTCGAAACGTCTTGCACCAACTTTATGCTCTCCTGGCGCAATGGATGTCGCGGTTCTTCGTCCTTTAGTGTGGACCACGTGCTGAAAGCAATCGGACTGCCGATGCTGCGACTCGCGGGGCTTCGCCCGCCCCCATTTCATCAACAAAAGGGGGCGAGCATCTCGGAGAGGAAGGCCTCCGCGTCAAGCCACTAGCCGCAAAGTCCTAATTCGGCGGGTTGACGGCGTGGCTTCAGCCCGCCGAGTCTGCGCCAGACGCAGCCTGGTCCCTTAATTGTTTGGTCGTGGCGGCGTCCACTTCGAAAGTCACAGGGTCGATGGCGACCTTGTAGGTCTTAAGTGCCGCCTCCACGGTGACGATTCCGTTTCTCACGTCTTCGCGCACTGCCTCGACATCGCGCTGCCACGCGGGTCCAACGCCACCGCCTCCG